>CAJQOL010000157.1 GCA_905479925.1 uncultured Kangiellaceae bacterium
TATGACTTAAAGGTATATCGAAACTTTTGATAGCGTCCATCGGGTGGAAAAGAACTCGCCAAGGCTCAAACAGCTTTTCCACTATTCCGATGGACATGGGGCTGTCGGGTTGCTCGTAGCCACTGGGCAAATCCAAAACTAAGCACTTACGGGCTTCGCTCGCCATCTGAGGGTACACGCAATGTAATTACTCTCAAGTTAAAAAAGTCTTAAATCGCGCTCGCCCAGTGCGTAACGTAAAGGGCATTTTTGCGTTCTTTTGTTGCTCTAGACAAAAGAATGTCGCAGTCAGAGCGCAGCGCTGCGAAACGCCTTTGACCTTAAGAATAGAAAATAAAAAAATGTCCGCTATAGATAAAAAAAACCGGTATCTTCTACTCAAAAATTTTCGCTTGAAAACATAAGCGCGTACCGCTGAAACCGTTTTATCTATGGGAAAAACGTTCGATGTAAGACTAAGTCGAAACCTGAGTTCCAACTTGTCTGTTTAGATTCGAGCCAATAAAATTAAAACCAATAAAATTAAAATAACTTCATTGAGATTTTTAAAACATTGTTCTCAACAGCGATGGATTGTAACAATGCTTTAGCCATTTGATCTTTGAGTTTATCATCCTTAAATCGATAGACGGGACGTTTTTTGGTGGCCGATTCAATCGTTTTTTGCGCAAGATTAATTGCCAAACCATTCATATCCGAGGACAAATTGTCAAAATTGAGCCCCACTACTTCCGGGTTTAATAAGTAAAAAGCGCTTTTTTCCGGACGATATTCTAACGTTCCTTTTATGTTCGCTATTCCACTTTCTGAGATACCAGGTCCCGCAATAGAGATTTTGGTCTGAAGACCAATCTCGTTTGACTCGCTGATCAATTCTACTTGCGGCTCCGAAAGTGTCACTAACACAAAAAGCTTCTTTTTCTTCAGTGGCATCATTGCCTCAACTTTCTCTTGTAACTCCTGTTGAGTAATTTCAACGGTGTATGAAATAGCGCGCACCTCTGTTGCCAGTGATAAGAGCAATGTGCACAGGAGGGTAGGAAAAAGTCGTAACATGGTTTGTCCTGGATTGTCTTTGATTGTTTTATGTCGGAAACAAGGTTACTTGTTATAAGAAAGACAATAGTTTTAAGAAAAAAATAGTTCTAAGAAAGAAGCTTTAATCGCTATCAATTGACAGCTCTATTAAAACACATAAGAAGGTCAACACAAATAACTTAGGTAAGTTTTTGCTTTCATCACGTTTTAGTTGCTTTTCCAGCTATACATTTTTGCTCTTCAGCATTAAACTCATTCCACCAATACAGATATCTTATTAATCTAGAGCAGGTTCTATAGGTTAATCGAGCGAGGGTACTCCCCATGTCATTAGCGATTAAACGAGCAACGGTTACAGATAGCAATTTAATTGCCCCGGCATTTGATGCGTATCGGGTCTTTTATCAACAAACCAGCGATATTGAGTTAGCTCGAAAATACCTTTCAGAACGCCTAAAAAATCAAGAGTCGGTGATTTTTTTCGCCTATGACAGATCAAATGAGCGCCCAAAAGCGAGTCATGACTGTTTAGGTTTTGTGCAGCTCTATCCGTCATTCTCTTCGGTTTCAGCAAAGCCTATGTGGATTCTTAATGACCTGTTTATAACACAAACGGCAAGACGCAGGGGCATCGCAAAACAATTGATGGCTGCAGCGAAGCAGCACGCAAAGGAGACAAATGCTAAAGGTCTTATTCTTGAAACGGATACGGATAACACTAATGCTCAGTCGCTTTATGAATCTTTGGGTTACCAAAAATCTAGCGATGTATTCCACTACCAACTCTGGCTTTAGTGACTAAAGTTAAACGCCAAATGTCATTGTTACCGACTAGTTGCCTGCAATTTATGGGCTGGTAATTTTACCTCTTTTGCTAATTCTTGTAGACTTTCCTTAATTTTTTCAATCACTTACAGCCTATTTAGCAAGCTATCGGCGGTAATTCACATAAACCGTTACAATGGTTTATTGGCTTGTCACTTGTCAATGTAAAATTTATGTGTGAAAATTATCGGATGTCTTCTTTAATGAAAAATACTGCTGCCGCGTTTTTATTGGTTTGCTGGGTTGTTGCCCAGGCAGCGACCATTCAACATGAATGGGGAGAAGAACATAATCAGCAGCTGGGCAGTCATGTTTGTTTGTCTCAAGCTATCGATGACGATGAAGTCTTATTAAGCAAACCTTCAATCGCAAAACTGGTAATTCAAACATATGCTGTTGCAGTCCCACTGTCGACACAGATTATCAGTCATCAATCGACTCCATACTTTGCACGCGGCCCTCCAAAACTCTCGTTTATTTCTATTGCATAATTGGCAAAATTAAACGATCGTATTTTTCCGACTTTATAGCTATCGCTATTGGTTCCAAGAAGGCTATGCTTTCTGCGTTGTTGTTATTCTTTTGTTAAGTCTATGCACCTTTAAAATATCGTGGAAAATGGAAACAGCCATAACCACATTGCATTTATTACATTACAAAACATAGAAGAAACAACATGAAAAAATTAACCAGTTATTCAGCCATTCTATTGGCTGGCTTTCACCTGTCCGCAAATGCTCAACGATTAACTTTAGCTATTCAGGATAACGACGGCAAACCTCTGAATAATGCCGTGGTGAAAGTTCACGATACCGCAATTAAGACCCAAGCAAATGCGAATGGTTTGGCGGAACTCGATCTGTCCCCTGGACAATACACTATCGATATCGAATGGAAAAATGGCATTCATTTTCATCAGGTCGTTGTACTCAGTGCGTCCGATCAATACGACGATAATAACCGGTTAGTTATTTCATTGAAGGAGGAGCCTGGACATAAACTCGTCATTCATGCAAATCCTCTCGAACATACAGCGCTCGACATGGCCACCCCCATTATTTTACTGGCAGGTGATGAGTTAACTTCTAAAAAAGCAGGAACTCTTGGTGAAATATTACAACAAGAGCCTGGACTCAGTGTTTCTTCCTTTGGACCAGCGGTATCGCGACCTGTAATCAGGGGGTTAAGTGGATCTCGAGTAAAAATTACCAATAACCAGATGAGTGTTATGGATGCGTCAACTAATAGCGCAGACCACGATGTGGGTATGGAGCCACTTCTTGCAGAACAGGTAGAAGTCGTAAAAGGACCAGCAACGCTGTTATACGGAAGCGGCGCGATTGGCGGAGTTGTCAACGTAACGGACCGAAAAATCAATCCGACCCTTGTTGATGGTGTTACCGGAGGACTCGAATTTAGACTTGGAGATTCTGCAACCGAACAACAGACGACCGTATTTACTTTAGATGGCGGCACACAAAACTGGAATTGGCACGTTGATGGCTTTAGTAGTGAGTCTAGTGATATCGAGATTCCCGGATTTGCCGAATCCGCTGCATTTAGAGAGCTGGAAGAACAAGAAGAACATGAGGAAGGCGAAGAAGAACACGAGGAAGAACACGAAGACGAGCACCATGAAGATGAAGTCGAAGGCGTTCTTGAAAATAGTTTCAGTGAAACGACTGGCTTCAACCTAGGTACTACACTACTAATTTCGGACACCGACTATATCGGCTTTTCTGTTGGAAAAATAGACAAAGAATATGGAGTTCCTGGACATGCCCATCATGAAGAGGAAGAAGAGCATGAAGAGGAAGAGCACGAAGAAGAGCACCATGAAGAGGAAGGTGTCAGCATTGACATGCAACAAACACGCTACGATTTACAAGCACAATTTGAAGCACCTATAGCTGGTATTGAAACTTTCTTCGCAGGCGCATCTTATACGGATTATGAGCACCGAGAAATAGAAGGTGATGAAATTGGTACTCTGTTTACCAACAAAGCATCGGAGTTTAGAAGCTATGCAAAACATAGTGACTGGGATGGGTGGTCTGGCGTGATAGGGCTTCAAGTTAACCAAAGAGACTTTACGGCCCAAGGTGATGAAGCGATTATACCGGCCTCGGAAACTGATAGCTGGGCGCTTTTTTGGTTAGAAGAAAAAAGTTTTGGAGATTTAAAGTGGGAGCTTGGTAGCCGTTACGAAAAACAAACGATCAAGACTGATACCTTTGCAGATGTGGATGCTGATGGACTGAGCTTCTCCATTGGCGGTGTTTATTCTTTGGCTAAACACAATAAATTAGCTTTAAACTTCTCTCACGCTGAACGATTTGCCTCGGTGGAAGAGTTATTTGTTGATGGCGCTCATCTAGCTACTCGCTCCTATGAAATTGGTAATAGTGAACTTAACAATGAAACTTCCAATAACTTGGACTTCTCTTATAGGTTTGAAAACGATTCATTACGTGGCGAATTTAACCTTTATTGGAATGATTTTAGTGACTTCATCTATGCCGAAAATGTTACTGCAGCGGATGGTTGTGCAAGTGCTGAAGCTATTGAAGTTTCCGAAGAGGAAGAGTTACTAACAGTCTGTTACAAACAGCAAGACGCTACCTTTAAAGGGGCTGAAATTCAGGTTGAATTGCCAATAGGAAACTGGGATGGACATGAGCTTTCGTTAGATATTTTTGCCGACACGGTAATAGCGGAACTAACTAACAATGATGATTTGCCGAGAATGCCTGCCGATAAATCAGGGTTACAAATTAACTACGATTACCTCGATTGGTCAGCCAATGTATCTTGGGTTCATCATAGTAAACAAAGTCGACTAGGTGCTAACGAGTTAACCACTGCTGGATTCGATATGCTGAATTTAGAAGCGGCTTATCGTTTACCAATGCGCGACAAAGAACTCTTTATATTCCTAAAAGGACAAAACCTATTAGACGAAGAGGCGCGCGATCATAGCTCATTCATCAAAGACTTAGCACCTCGTGCCGGTAGAAATTTAGTCATCGGCGCAAGGTATACTTTTTAGTCTTAGATGAAATTTAATCTCGCTAGCTTATAAGGTTAAAGAGTAGGTAAGGTAAACAACCTGAAATCAGGATTACATAGCTTTAAGTTTTCTTATAAAATTAGATGGATAACTCTGGCAATTACAATCTTTGCCAGAGCTCATCTTAATTGTTAAAAGCAGTTATGTTAACTTGGTGGCTATCACGGCAAACTTGCGCAGTAATAGCTTGATATCATCAACAAGTTTATCGCAGAGTGACGCTAAATTAGCGTTGCTAGAAAGGTTAAATCATCCCGAGCTCAGGCACAACAAACTATTGAGCTCTTTTTAGACGATTAGGTTGTTGGACGTATTCTATAGCATCCGTCACAGCCATAGGTTGAGCATAATAGTAGCCTTGAATCTGATCAAAACCAATTGAGTGAGCGAGTTCTAGTTGCTGGTGTGTTTCAATACCTTCCGCGACGACTTTCTTTCCTAGTTTCTGACAGAGCGGTACTAGCGACTTTAGAATTGTTCGAGTGGCCTCGTTGTTCGACATCTCTAAAATAAATGAACGGTCGAATTTAACCTTATCCGCAGGAAATGATTTAAGGTAGTTTAGCGATGAATAACCCGTTCCAAAATCATCTAGGGATATTTTTGCACCTAGGTCATGCAATAAATTCAAAGACGACTTTCCCGCATTGATACTTTTCATTGCCGAATTTTCGGTCACTTCTATATATAACAAATGAACTCGACTACCGAGGCTCTTGATAATGTCCGGCGCATTTTCTAGGTAATAATCATCCTGTAACCCTTCTGCAGATAAATTGACTGCCAGGGTCAGCTTATACATGTCCGTGCTTCGCCACGTTCTCAGTAGTTTCACGGCCTGTTGCAACGTCCAAAGATCAAACTTTGGCATAAGCTGCAATTGTGCTAAATGCGGTAAAAACTCAAAAGGTGGCAAGTGCCCTCGTTCTGGATGATTCCAACGAGAGAGAATTTCAAACCCCCCGATTTGTTGATTTTGAGATCCCATAATGGGTTGTAAAAAAATTTCGAACTGTTTTTTTTCTAGTGCGCACCTTAATTCATTTTCTAGTTCGAGGGTGTTTTTATTTTCTGGCATCGACGCATCAAACATAAGTGCCTTCTTTCCCCCTTTTTGCTTGGCATACTCTAGTGCCCGCTGCGCTTTTAACAGTGTGTCTTCAATATCATCATTACTAGTCATCCAAGTTGCGCCAATACTTACGTCTATATGAACGCTTTGTTTATTGATGAACAGAGGTTTAGCCATGAGTCTTAACAGCCAATTAACACGAGCAATATTGGCCATGTCATCCTTGAGTACACACGCAAAAACGTCACCGCTTAATCGAGCTTGCGCCGAAAAGGTTCCTAATTTATCGTTAAGCCTGTTTGCTAACGCAACCAATACCTCATCACCACCCCGCACGCCAACGGATTGATTAATTCGTTTGAATTGATCGATACCCAGTAGTACAACAATAATTTTGCTAGATTCATTTTGGTAAGATTCAGCCCAGCGACGCAAGACGATTTCAAAACCCGTTCTATTTGAAAGTCCTGTCAATGGATCCGAGTGGTGGATATTGGCTAACTGATTATAGATTAACTGAGCTTTGTGCCGCTCATGTTCCAGTAACCAAATTACTAAGCCCAAACCAATGGTAGGATAAATTAGCAGTTCAAAAATACCATGCAATGGAATTAACGACGCCAGCAATTGCCAGCTAGCACCAAATATAATCTGAAGATTTAAGTATCCTAAAAATGCCATTTCGATTCCGTATAGAAGAAATGCAGTTCCAACAATAACTTTCCCAGTCGATTGTTTACTGATGTGCAAGAAAACAAACGCCGCCGAAACCATAAAGGCAAGACCTCCAAGGAAATACCGCGAACCGTTTCGTAAGGTATTTCTAAGAACTCCCCCTTCGGGATCAACAGAATATAAAAGAGCTACTATGGTAGCGGTAGAAACGGTAATGATAAGAATCATTCGACTTTGAACGGCGACAATTCCGTTTGGTTTGAATAACTTATATGTGCCTAGGATTAACCATGAGATTTGCAAATATCCTGCATTAAGTTTTATTAATGCTAGGCCGACCATCAGCGGTGTGGTGTAACTGCCCGTTCTAGCCCCTATTTCTCCAACAATCAGTGCCATTGAAAGAAATACCAATAAGGCTGCAAAGCTGTACGCCCAATCCTTTAAATATTCGCGTTGATAGACAAGAAAATAACGATAGATAACCGAGGCTATAACCAAAGCACTGGCTATTTGGATGATGTAGGTAAAATTGATACTAGAATTCATTCACGCCCTCGCTGTACGAATGTATCTATATAATCAATGGGCAACGCTAATTAGTAGGGCAGCTAAAATACCCTACTAAACTTCATTATCATCCAATACTACCTTTAAAATATGTTCTCTTGCAACAGACTCGATAATAAGACTATGTTTTAACATGGTTTTTTAATTTGTTATTTGTGACCTTACTTACTAAACGGCTTAACAAATTTTAAAGTCATGCGGTCGCTTTCACCAATCGCTTGATATTTAGCATGATCTTTATCCTTTAGGCGATAACTTGGTGGCAGCGCCCAAACACCTTGAGGGTGGTCTCTGGTATCTTTAGGGTTTGCATTGATCTCACTTTTTGCCACTAATCTAAAACCCGCCTTCTTAGCCATTTCAATAACTTCATCCACTTTTAAGTAGCCGAGCTTTCCACTCGTATCCGTGGGTACATTTTTGCCAGCTCGATGTTGCACCAGGCCAAAAATCCCTCCGGGTTTTAATGAGTTATAAATCGCATCATAAACAACCTGAGCATGTCCTCTAGACGCCCAGTTATGGGTATTACGAAATGAAACGACCATATCCGCCGTATTGGGCTCGGCAAAATTCATTTGTTCAGGTGGTGCCATTATCGCGAGTTTGGTCTTACCATATAACTCGGGAGAAGCAGCAAGTTTCTCTGAATATTTTTTGGCATTTTTTCTAAAATAATTACTCTTGGATTCAGGGTCGTAACCGGCCGCTACATACAGACCTTTATCTCTCAGGTACGGCGCTAATATTTCCGTATACCACCCTCCTCCAGGTGAAATTTCTACCACTGTCATCTCTGGTTTGATACCAAAAAACTGCAGTGTTTCTGTAGGATTTCGGTACTCGTTTCTTGCAACGTTACTTGCACTTCGATGCTCGCCGTTAGCTAGCCAATCGAGATCCTCCTCAGCATAAACCGGCGTATGGTTGACAGCTGTTACTACCAAAAACATTGAAAGTAGTTTTTGTACTACATTGAAATTAGTTTTCATTATATTCTCCTTATGTTTTGTTCCATAATTTACTGTTAAAATTTAATATTGGATCACTTATTTAGTGTTACGAGTAAAGCTGCTCGACTAGCCAAAACGACTAGTTCAACTAGCTCAGTTCAATTTTTTCAGATACTTTGTAAGCAGCACGATTCGCGTGCCGTTTACCCGCCCTTCAATATGAAGAGGGTTATTTGTAAGTGAAATATTACGGACCGCGGTGCCCCGCTTAGCGGTGAAATTGGCCCCTTTGACGACCAAGTCTTTAATTAATGTCACATTATCACCGGCTTGCAATATAGCACCATTACTATCAACCGTTGCTTGATTGCCACCTGCTTCATTATCTCCGGCGGATTTCGCCCATTTCAGCAGTTCATCATCAAGATACAGCATGTCCAATAGGTCCTGTGCCCATCCTTCCATATTCAAACGATTCAGCATACGCCATGACATTACTTGAACAGCAGGAGTTGCGCTCCACATGCTGTCATTTAAACAACGCCAGTGGTGGCCTTTATCTAACTCTTGCTCTCCTTCTATCTGTAATTTACAGACTTGGCAAACAAGTATCGCTCGGTCGGAATGAGCGCCATCAACCGGTGGAATATCATAAATTGATAATGACTCCGTCGCAGAGCAAAGCTCACATTGATTGCCGCTACGAGTCATTAGGGTTTGTTCGATGGTCATGGATTGTTTCTCGGAGAATTCAGTTATGCCGTAAGGACTATTTCTAGTGTATTTCTATCTAATTAGTATATTTATATGTAATTAATGTATTTGTAGTGCCCTATTCATACGGCTTATTTTTATCTTTATTTTAAGGTCTAAGTGCGAATTTCTATAGTTTGCTCAGCTTTCTATAGCTTTGCTCAACCTTGTACGCTTTTCTAGTAATCACCTTACTACAAAATCACAGCATTAATATTGGATTGAGTATACAGGATAAATCAGCAAATTTTGTTTATAAACAGCACATTTTTGTTGATTGAAAGATTGGCTACTCCGGTAAACTTGGTTATGATTGAGGCATTGTCACTAATTATTAGAATCTAAATTCGTGCAGAAGAACCTGATCTTGATTAGCGCTTGTTTAATTGGCGATTATGTCCGTTATGATGGAAAAAATAAACTCATTAATCACCCCATCTTAAAAGCTTGGTTAGCACAGAATTTGATCGTCAGTATTTGTCCGGAAGTTGCCGGTGGGCTTTCAGTGCCGCGCCCGCCAGCGGAAATACAAAGGATAGAAATAACGTCCAGAAACTCTCAAAGTGTTAAAACGAGGGTGCTAACCAAACAATCAGAAGATGTCACAGCAGCATTTGTTAGTGGTGCAAATAACGCACTAGCAACCTGCTTAAGGCATAATATTAAGTTAGCGATTCTAACTGAAGGAAGTCCATCTTGTGGCAGCTCTCTAATAAACGATGGGTCTTTTAATTCCAATAAGATACCAGGTGAAGGGATCACAACCGCATTACTTAGAAAAAACAATATAAGAGTTTATAATCAGGAACAACTTGCAGAAGCCTCCGAATTTCATAAGCGTTTAACCTAATTGACCGTAGAGAACCCAGGTAATGAAAAAATGTATTCTTTTGTCCATGGACAACCTTGACGACTTTGAATGTTATGACAGCCAAGTGATTGCTCCACTTGAACAACTCGGTTGGCGGGCAACTGAAGTTTCTTGGCGGGATCAGACGGTCAATTGGGATGAATACCAGGCCGTTATAGTACGTTCTACATGGGACTACCAACTAGACTACGATGCATTCTTAAACGTTCTTACAAAAATCGAAGAATCTAGTTCGTTACTAGTAAACCCTATAGAATTAATAAAGTGGAATATTAGTAAAACCTATTTAAGAGAACTAGAGAAGCGAGGGGTTTTGATTGTTCCAACGATTTGGGGAAATAGCTATTCCTTTGCAATGGCGGATGAGGGTTTTGAAAAATTTAACAGCCAGCACCTAATAATAAAACCCTGCATTAGTGCCGGCTCCCATGATACGTTTCAACTGACGGACAAAACTCCTGAGTCAGAGCACCAAAAGTACAGCAAATTATTTCACAAGCGTCCATTCTTACTACAACCTTTTATGCCCAATATTTTAAGTGAAGGCGAATATTCAATGTTCTATTTCAATGGTGCTTTTAGCCATGCGATCCTTAAAACCCCAGCTACTGGTGACTTTAGAGTTCAGGAGGAATTTGGTGGTAGACTATCAAAAATTGAGCCAAAACAAAGCTTATTCGAGGCCGCCGAAAAAGCACTTCAAGCGATTGACTTCCCGACGCTCTATAGCAGGCTCGATTTCGTTCGCGTTGATAATGAATTCGCACTAATGGAAGCTGAGCTGATTGAACCGTCACTCTATTTCAACTTGGACGAACAGTCACCTACTCGATTTGCTAATGCATTCGTGGACTATTTTAATCAGCATGCAAACTAACCTTACCAAGGGTAACTACAAGCGTTTGTGCAAGCTGAGGATGACTAGTACTATAAAGTTTAACGTCTTTACTGGGATGTTTTTTTAGGACGAAAAATTAGGCGGTTAAGCCATAGAAACGAACAACCACTACAAGCAATAATTAACCCGTACTGGGAACCATAGAGTTCCCAGACAAAACCAAAGAACAAAGCGCTTAGCGATAGTGCAACCGCCATACCTGCGTATAAAATACCAAACAATTCGCCTTTTTTCTCGGCGTTTTCGGATATCATAGCTCTCAAGACATTCAGCGTTATGACACTGTAAAAGCCGTACAAAATAAAACCAACCCAAGACATAAAAGGCTGCCTGGTGATAAAACAAGCCAGCGACAATATACCGATAAAATAGCTCCAAGAGAGCATGCGGAACGAGTGCTCTTTATCAATTAACAGGCCAATATAATAACTAACCGACGCCTGCGAGAAGCGATTAGCTAAAACTAATATTGGAATCAACCCTAAGCTAAATCCTAGCTCCAGTGAATGGAGAACTAAAAAGGATTCTTCAAAGATAAAAAAGCTAAAGATAAGAAAAAAAGCGATCGGTGTAATTAGTTTTCGGTCTTTCTCACTGAATCTCTTTGATAATTTTTTAAAAGGGTTAGGATTAATAATACTGGCGGTTTGTTTAAGTCGTGATTTAAACAGGGCTAGCTTGTTGCGGCTTTTATTACTGTTAATTGCTTTGTCGCACTTGGTATTATCATTATCGGTGGACAAGTCACCCTTTAAAGAAGGGGAATGCAAATCGCTGATATCATCAACAAAAAACGCCATAATCAATACAGCGATGGTACCCGGAACAGCAGTTGCCAAAAATAAATTTCTTATTAAATATTCTTGGTGTGAATATACAAAAAATAGGATTGAAACAATAAGAATACCAATCATTTCACCACTAATATCCATCATTTTATGAAAGCCAAAATTTCGGCCGCTTTGTTTGTTAGCAGAAAAATGGGCTATCAATAAATCTTTTGGAGCCGTTCTAATGGCTTTTCCAAGCCGCTCGGTAGACCTTAACAAGGCAACCGAATGCCAGCTATAACTCCAGTAAAAAAGCGGTTTGCATATCGCCGATACGGTATATCCAACAAGCATCAGTAATTTTACAGCTTGATACTTATCCGCTATTACTCCTGCAAAATAGCGTAAGAAATAGGATAGAAAACTGGACAACGCAATAACGATACCGAGCTTATCTGCACCCGCGTTAAGTACTTCGACAATAAATATAGGAATAACCGGTACCAACATAGCAGAAGCCATATCAGTGAAGAAACTAACCCAACCAAGAGCGATGACGTTTTTATTTAGATTTAGCATAAAACTCAACTTTGTCCTAAACCAGACTCGTTGCTTTTATAAGTGATTAACTCAATCGACTAGCGGTTTATTGGATGCTCGATTTAACCTACCACTAATGGTAGTTCTTTGATGATACTATTTTACTAAACACTCTAAACCTTTTTATTCTTTTTCTCGTCTATAAAGGGATGAACCTGCACTTTTTAATAAAACTGCGCTTTTAATAAAAATGGCTAAATACGCCATTTTGTAGCGTCTAATTAAATATTCAGTAGGCTAAAGTTATTAGCAAGAGAAGCCCTCGACGGGTAACTAACTGAAAACAAAGCGTTTACTCGTATGGCATACGAATTGCTATTTGATTTTCAGTAATAAGAATCCTAACACGAACCAAAAAGGAAGAAACATGTTTAAATCACCACTTGCTCACAAAGCTCCTAACGCAAAATCAAAAACTGCTATCGCTGTAGCGACATGCGCTCTGCTAAGTGGTTGTATTACCATCAATGCAAAGTCATTAGATTATAAAGAAACTAAAAACTTGCAATTGTCCTCGGCAAGCCTAAAGACCCTTGAAGTCGACGCTGGCGCGGGGTTCCTGACCATCAAAGGAGAAAAAGGGCTGACCGAGATAAAAGTAACCGCTGATATTGAAACCCATGATGATGACTTTGAACTTACTTTATTATCGAGTAATGGCAAAGCGGTCCTCACAGCGGATATTAACTCTAGCCATTCAATGAGTTGGGGCGACAGTCCGAAAATTGACCTGACGGTGACTGTTCCACAATCAATGATGCTGGATATTAAAGATGGATCTGGGTCAATCAGTATCGAAGACGTGAACAACTCGATTGAGCTCGACGATGGCTCCGGTAGCATTAGCATTGCTAATATCTCTGGAGATATCGATATTGAAGATGGTTCGGGTAGCCTGACGATACAAAAGGTTAAGGGAAACCTTAGCATTGATGACGGCTCGGGCAGCATAGACATCGATCAGATCAGCGGAACCGTTAAAATTGATGATGGCTCAGGTAGCATGGATATTTATGACGTTGGTGGATTAGTAACAATCGATGATGGCTCAGGGGGCATCACGGTTAAACAACTAAGAAACGGTCTTACTATCCTGGAAGAAGGAAGTGGCGGCCTTAAGATGAGCGACATTGAAGGCCCAGTTTCTATTAAGTAGGTCATGCAATAACCGCATCGCGGCGATCAAAAAATAAATTGGGAGCTTCGGCTCCTTTTTTATGCAGGCTAACAACCCTCTTTTGTGAAATCTTTGCAATCGGTTAGAATATAGCTATTCATCTAAAGGAAGCTAACTGATGCTCTACTTATGGTTAAAAGCCGGACACCTTATCTTTATGGTGAGTTGGTTTGCAGGAATTTTTTACTTACCGCGTATTTTCGTAAACCTAGCAATGACAACAAATGACGAAACCTATAAGCATTTGTTAATCATGGCAACAAAGCTTTATCGCTTTATAAGCCCTTTCATGTGGCTAACCATTTTGCTGGGGGGCTGGATGTTGTACCTTAACTCAGCATTGCTCAATACTGGTTGGATGATCGTTAAGCTACTATTAGTTTCTAGCCTAGTGGTCTACCACTTTATTTGTGGTAATTACTTAAAAACTTTTGAGCAACAAACCAGTAAGCACGGACATGTCTTTTATCGCTGGTTCAATGAGTATCCGGTGATTGTACTATTTACCGTTATTATCTTAGCTATTATCAAGCCTTTTTAGGTTTATACCGCAAAAGCTCAAAATAACAAGAGTCACAATAAAATAACCGTTTAGTGAGTTTGCTAACACTTAATGAACTTGCTAACGATAGACATAAAATTCTGTTACCTGAGCTCGAATGACCGGTACCTGCACGATGCCGCCATTTAATGGTATCGATATTTTAAGGCGTGATTGGTCGCTTTCTATAAGCTTGCCAATATACTCTCTTCCATCTTGTCGAATAATTTTAACCGACTGCCCAATGAAATCATCAATCTTGTCTAAAGGCTCCGGCTGATAACTGCGCTTTATAACAATGGTTTCAAATCGTTTTGCCAAACCGCTCTCATCGTCTTGATAATACTGGTTTAGGTTAATCTGCTCTAGCTTATCCAATGCCCAACCTTCAAAAATGGCATTAACCGGCCGGTTATTCAAAGACAATTCCAAGTTTAAAATACTTCGCAGCTCTTTTTCATCATAAAAACCAAAATCGCTGATAGAAAAACTGGCACTTGGTAATGCCGAAAGACCTAATTTTGTCGCCGGTTGCATAAGCTCTGTATAAGCTCGTCTACCCGAGGGCAGCATTTTTATTCCAACCGATGAAAAGAGCTTTTTGACCTGCTCAACGTGTTGAGTAATAAACTCCTCGGTCTCGACGGTTTGTTTCAATGAACAGAATTCATTTCTTCTTGCGTTAAACCCTCGATCTTCAATGTTTAGCTCAATTGCATCAAGTGATGCCGGCGAAGTATTATTTGTACCATCCTCTATCGTATACACATTAGCAGCGTTGAACCTATACTCAATCAAAGCGGTGTTTTCAATATCCACCCAACCACTGGCCAACAAATTACCACTCATCGGTTCTTGCTCTATGTTTAAATCACCAGAAAAACTAGCATTGTCATATCCCAAGGAAAAATACTGAGCGACCCCGAACTTTCTTACCTTGCCACAAGCAGTAGCAAGCAACCCAGTCCAAATAGATGGCGGCTGTTTTTGGTTAAGAAGTTCAACGAGTGAAGGCGTTAAAGGTATAACGAGGTTGTTAACAGAAAGGTTTGACTGTCGTGGAAGCGCTTTAGAGCGACTATGGTTGTAAAGAAAAGCGGCATCCAGAACCGAATCGGTAGAGTACTTGACAACATCGGCAGAAACGTAAATATCTTGTTTTTTAAAGTAGACACCGACACCGTTCACCACGACATCACCCGAAACAGTGACACGGGCGTTTTGGTAAGTAAGCTCTATAGTATTTCGCCATCGCTCGGAAATTTTTTCTAAATCTTGATCTAGCTTCCATTGCACCCCGATAAATAAACTAAGTCCGATCGCGATAATGAATATAATCGTTCTAATTAATAGTCTAAACATCTAAACGGTTCCGCCCTATTGCAATGATTCTTATTGCTTTTATTCAATATCCTACCCTTTTAGGGCTATAAACACAAAACCAGCCAACTTAATAGCAAAAGTCCCACATAAAACCCTTAAAGAATACCCAAGCCAAGCAAAAATGATTAAAATACCACTGTTTACAGCCTGACTTTTATTAGATGCCTTTCTGGAGAGAATTTAATGATATTTACAAGCCAACATTTACTTTCCGTGAAAGATATTTCACTTGAGGCTATTCACTCGTTATTTGCTGTTGCGGAGCAAATGCGCCCTTATGCAAACCGAGAAAAAGTCACCCGAGTACTTGAAGGTGCGGTTTTGGGCAACATGTTTTTTGAACCTAGCACACGTACCCGAGTTAGCTTTGGTAGCGCCTTTAATTTACTTGGCGGAGAAGTGAGAGAAACGACTGGACTGTCTAATTCTGCTCTGGCAAAAGGTGAGTCACTTTACGATACCGCCCAAGTTTTATCGGGTTACAGTGACGTTATTGTAATGCGCCACCCTGAACCTTATTCCGTTGAACAGTTTGCAACTGGTAGCCGGGTTCCTGTTATCAACGGTGGTGACGGAGCAAACGAACACCCGACTCAAGCCCTGTTGGACTTGTTCACCATCAAGAATGAATTAAGTAGCTTAGGTAAAGATATTGCCGATTTACGTTTAACCTTACTGGGAGATTTGAAGCACGGCCGGACTGTGCACTCCCTCTGTCATTTACTGTCCTTATACAAGGGTCTTAAGGTTCAATTGGTTTCACCTAAAGCACTCGCACTTCCACAAAAATATATTGATATGCTAACTAACGCCGGTCACGATGTACAAACCGGTGATAATTTAGAATCCGGATTATCTAAAGCAAATGTCATTTATCAAACAAGAATTCAAGAAGAGCGTTTTAGTACTAAAGAAGAAGCAGACCAATACAAAGGTTACTTTAGGCTTAACAAACAAATTTACTCTCAACATTGTCAACCTGATACGGTGATAATGCACCCGCTACCAAGAGACTCTCGCGGCAATGCTAATGAATTAGATAACGACCTCAACAAAGAACCAGGCCTAGCGATTTTTCGACAAACTGATAACGGCGTATTGGTCAGAATGGCGCTTTTTGCTTGTATACTTGGAGTCGAAAATCAATTAGCAGCCTATGAGCGAAAGGTTAATTGGCAAGTTGGGGTTAGGTAGCCGTACCTTGCTATTAAACAAAATCCTTGAAAGTAATCACTAGCCAACAAAATCAAAACTCAATTAGTTTCGATTAATAACTCAAATTCACATTTAAAATGATAGAGAAAGACATGAGCCGATCAGCTGAACTTTATAATGAATCTAAATCCTATATTCCTGGAGCGGTAAACTCTCCAGTAAGAGCATTTAATGGCGTTGGTGGAACTCCGGTATTTGCTGAATCTGCAGATGGTGCGTATTTTACCGATGTCGATGGCAAACAATATATCGACTACGTTGGCTCCTGGGGACCTATGGTACATGGCCATAATCATCCGGCGATTAGAGAAGCTGTTGTTAATGCCGCCAGCAACGGTTTAAGTTTTGGTGCGCCAACGGAGATTGAACTGACGATGGCGAAGAAAGTATGCGAATTAATACCGTCGGTAGAACAAGTAAGAATGGTAAGTTCCGGTACAGAAGCCACCATGTCAGCGATTAGACTTGCGCGTGGTTTTACCGCTAAAGATAAACTCATTAAGTTTGAAGGTTGTTACCATGGACACGCAGACTGCCTACTTGTGAAAGCAGGTTCCGGCGCTCTGACATTAGGCGAACCAACTTCTCCGGGGGTTCCGGCTGACTTTGCTAAACATACATTAACCGCAGAATTTAATAATTTGAACAGTGTTAAGGAATTGTTTGAAGCAAATCCTGACGATATAGCAACCGTGATTGTTGAACCAATCGCAGGCAACATGAATTGTATTCCTCCTGAAGATGGTTTTCTGCAAGGACTCAGAGATCTTTGTGATCAATACGGTGCCGTTTTAATTTTTGATGAAGTAATGTGCGGCCTGAGAGTTGGTCCAGCAACGGCTCAGCAGCTTTATGATGTGGTCCCTGATTTGACCACCTTAGGAAAAATTATCGGTGGTGGAATGCCGGTAGGTGCGTTTGGTGGTAAACGAGAAATCATGCAGTTTTTAGCCCCAGCAGGCCCGGTGTACCAAGCGGGAACTCTTTCTGGAAACCCGATTGCTATGTCAGCGGGGTTAGCATCACTAGCGCTACTAACTCAGCCTGGTTTTTTCGCCCCTCTTTATCATTATGCCGAACAATTGGTAGAAGGTATGCAAACCTTGGCGGATAAGTACAATGTGCCCTTTACAACCAATCATGTCGGTAGCATGTTCGGTTTTTTCTTTACCGCTGAGAAGCAGGTTACCCGCTTCCAACAAGTGGTTGATTCCGACCAAGAAACCTTTAAGCGATTTTTTCACCTTATGCTTGAAAAAGGGGTTTACTTGGCGCCTTCAGCGTTTGAGACTGGTTTTGTTAGTGCTGCGCACAATCAACAAACCCTTGAAAAAACGCTAGAGGCCGCTGAATACGCGTTTAGCAACCTTTAACCAGGAGGTAAACACTAGCAAAGCCAGCATTTGCCAACTACACTTAGTAGATAAGCTAGCTTAAATTAATAAGTTAGTATTGGCCTTGAGGAAATATTAGCTTTGGCTAGCAAATCCCCCCCACAGCAGTGGTTGCACTCAAAAGCGCTAGTCGTCTTTACCAGTTTGGTATTCCTTGTATTTCTATTGTGGAATGCCTACGCTTCTTTTCAGCTCCATCAAAACTACCAAACAACCTTGATGGATTCCGTCACCAATAATATTCTTGTGGAGTACCAAGAAAACCTGTCAAAAATGAGACTCGAACTCGATGAGTTTCAAATTGGACATCAAGCATTTCTTGAACGATTATTAAAGTCTGCAGAAAACACCAATGTTGAACAATACATGGAGTTTTTGCGGCTTTTGCAAAATAAAAATAAAGAAATACGGCTCTTTTCTGTCGTTAACAATGAAGGTAAGGGGCTTTATACTGATATTACAGGCAACTTTCTTCCAGACTGCCAGGAAGAAATTTCCTCAGTGATTTCCGCCGGCTCTCAAGAACAATTGTTTTTACACCGGAGCAAAACGAGCGTTCACTTTGACATTCTTAGACCCGTTATTAGAGCGAACATAACCAGCGATAATGAGCCTCTATATTTTTTCGTCGCTTTCAATAGCACGATTTTTAAAAACTTATTACGACAATACAAATTACCTCATCAAGAACTATTTTTACTAAGAAAAGACCACGTTGGAAAAATCGAATTAACCAGCCAAGAATCAACTAGTCCTAATACCATCACGATGTCCGAGCAGGATATTGCAGAGTTTAGCTTTATAAAACCCATACCAGGAACGCGATGGCAATTAGCCATCAGGCTATCTGAAGACTATAACAATAGCCTTATTAACAATAGTTTCATTAGTGCCGCCGCCATATGGTTACTGATAACTTTATTTATCTACGTTTTTCACTTTCTTCAAGAGAAAGGTCGCAATAATTACGCTAAATTAGCGGAGCAGTTTGAATTTAATGAAACCCATGACAAGTTAACTGGACTGTCCAATAGAGCTGAGTTTGAACGAATACTTAAGTCATTTATAAATGAACCCCATCAAGAGGGTTTTATTCTGCTCGTTGATATTGACCAATTTCAACTGATTAATAATAGCTTTGGTTTTGCATCCGGGGACCAATGCTTAAACAATATATCAAAACAACTAAAACGAGAGTTGGTCAATGGCGCCTCTATCAGTCGTTTAGGTAATGATGAGTTTGCACTATTAATTCCAAGCCTTAAGGAAATGTCTGCGCAGCAATTTGCCGAAATAATTAGAAAAAAAATCCAATCAATGCGCTTTAACGAAATTAGTAGAGAAATAAGATTAACCGCTAGTATTGGAATTTTGACCTTAGAACACCACCAGAAAACCGTTGAACAAATATTTAACTGTTTAAGTCATGCTGTCAATTTAGCAAAAACCAAAGGACGCAACCGCGTTCAACTTTACCAAAGTGATGACATCAATATTCTTCAGCATGCAGAAGAGATGAGCATTGTTAAGAACATCTCTAAGGCCCTTGAGAACAACCAGTTTGTTTTATATCGTCAAGTGATTCAAAAAACCCAATCTACACAAGTAGCCCCGCACTATGAAGTACTGGTACGAATGAAAGATGATGGAGAAAAACTCATTCCCCCCAATACCTTCATTCCCTCCGCAGAGAAATATGGCTTAATTGCACAGCTAGATCGCTGGGTCATAAAAGCGACACTGCACGCTATTTCCCTATTACCGGCGGACGATGAGTCTACATTTGATATAAATCTATCGGGAGTTACTCTGGGCGATCGGGATATTATTGAATACGTCTCTAATCTATTCGATGAATATCACGTTGCCCCGGAGCGTATAGGATTTGAAATTACCGAGACTTATGCAATTACCCACCTAAAATCCGCTAAACTATTTATACAAAGTATGGCCAATTTAGGGTGCCAATTTTCGCTAGACGACTTTGGCGTGGGCATATCTTCATTTAGTTACTTGCGTGATTTACCGGTACACACAATAAAGATTGATGGATCGTTTTTGCAGGATATTGAAAGCAACCAGTTAAGTTACGTGTTTGTTGAAATGATACAAAAAGTGGCTGCACAAATGGGTAAAAAAACAGTGGCCGAGTTTATAGAAAACCAAGCTATTCAGGATATAGCAACTCAACTCAACATCGATTACCTTCAAGGCTTTCATATTCACAAACCAGAATTTTGGTTTGAATATAACTAAAATCAAAAAGCAACCAATCAGGACCGACTAACCAAAACCAATAAATCAAGACCGACTAACTAAGACCGACTAACGAAGACCGACTAACTAGGACTCAACCGAGTTTACTTTACTTGTAATACTCTAATATTTTTTGGTCAACATTAGCAAATCGCCATCATCTTGCATTTTTAAATGCCTCAAAAATGACATTCCCAGCAACACTTCATTTGGCCCAGCGCCTTGAATGACTAACGCGTCAACCTGTTTTAACTCAACACCGCCAACATTTACCCGCTTTAATTTCATAGCCCAGGCTGACGATTGTCCAGAGGCTGTAGAGACTCGAGCTCGTTGACCAAGCAAACGATACTGCAACCCCACCTTGGCAGCGGTAGTTTCGTTCATGGCAACCTGAGAAGCCCCTGTATCCACTAAAAAATTAACTTGAATGCCATTGATAAAACCAACGGTTCTGTACATGCCGGTCCGGTCTCGAGGAATTCTGACGGATTTTTTTTCTGCGGGAATACCATCAGAGAGGATGTTGCCCATTTTAGATTGATGCAAACCAAGGGTCACTTCTTTGCCGTCAATCAAAAATATAGCGGCGTGTGAATCAGCGCTTACTAATTTAATTTGTTGGCGATAGCTCTGACCATTTCTTAGAAGTTTTTGCTTGCCATCGTGTTCAATCATAACGGCGTTCTTAAACAAAGCAATAACCTTAAACTCAATTGGTTCAGATGCGCCATTTACCGAACCAACAAACAGTATCGCGAAAATAACAAATACAAATTTGAGTTTGGTCAATAACATGATTATTACCTAGTAAAAATACAACAGGGTATGCATACAGACTAACGCAAAAAGGCCGGCGACGATATCATCTAGCATAATGCCTAAACCGCCCGATACTTTTTTATCTAACCAGCTGATAGGCCACGGTTTAAAAATATCGAATACTCTGAAGAGCAGGAAAGCAATTAACAAGTTAGTCCAACTAAATGGAACCGCAATTAACGCAATTAAAAGCCCTGCAAATTCATCCCAAACGATACCCGGGTGATCATGGGTATCTAAATGTTTAGCAGCATGCTGACAAATATAAATTCCCGACAAACAAATAACCAAACATATTGCCAAGTAAATCGATAGGTCAAGGCCAGCCATTAACCAATAAATTGGAATGCAAGCGATTGTCCCAAATGTGCCGGGGGCTTTAGCGGCTAAGCCACTGCCAAAACCAAAAGCCAACCAATTAATTGGGTCGTGAAACAGATCGGCACTAGAAATTTTTTTCATAATCAATCTGTATCTCGTTTACAAGTTGCTTGCAGCGTAACTTCTTTGTTTATTCTTACTAATTCTACTAGCCAAAATGTTGGTAGCCAAAAGTGTCAATCGCCACGTTTTCATCATGATCAAGAACTCTGACCCCTGGTTTACCAGTCATTCTTCCGATTGCTATACAAGTACTGCCAACAGTTTCTAACGCCTGTTGAGTCGCCTCAAATTCATCCTCTTTAACGGTAAAGCATAACTCATAATCATCACCGCCGCTCAAGGCGCTCTTCATTAATAACGGTTTGTCTGCCACTTTTTTTGCCGCTTCAGATAAAGGAATACGTTCCCAACGCAGCAAAACGCCAACACCACTAGCCTGGCTTATGTGACGCACATCGGCTAATAAACCATCTGAGATATCAATTGCAGCGGTCGCTCGTCCCCGAAGGGCAATACCTGCCCCAACTCTAGGATAAGGCCTTTGATATTGTTTCAGCAATTTTTCCTTAGAGTCCTCATCGACATCCGTCAGTTCGCCTTTAGCAATAGCCAACCCTAACGCTGCATCACCTAAATTTCCTGTGACACAAATTAACTCTCCGGCCTTCGCGGTATTTCGTTTAATAAAAACCTGCTGAGGAACAAATCCGTGGGCTTGAACGGTAATTGAAAGCGGGCCTTTACAGGTATCTCCACCAATGATTTGCACACCAAAATAATCAACAATTTTCTTGAGTCCACGATGAAAAGCGGTAAGCCATTGTTGATCAAATTCTGGTAAGGTTAGCGATAAGGTGACCCAAGAGGGTTCAGCCCCTGCTGCCGCTAAATCACTCAAGTTAACAGCAACAGCTTTATGTGCGATATCCTCAGGGTTACTATCGGCGACAAAGTGCACATCGCCTATCAGTGTATCCATTGATACCGCTAGCCGCTGGCCTCTTGGTACTTTGAGCAGTGCGCAATCGTCACCAATACCTTGGATAACGTCTTTACGATTTTTGACATTAAGTGTCAAAAACTCGTTAATTATTTCAAACTCGTCCATTTAAATCCTTCAGCGAAGGCAATGCTCGCCTTCGCGTATTACATTCTATTTAAACCAATAAAGGCGCCAAACAGCGCCTTAATGGAATAATCAGTTGTCTATCACACGTTAAAAAATCAGACTAAAAGCTCACCGTAACGGTCGCTTACATTTTCTAATATTGATGCGAATAACTTCATCAATAACCTGATTTATCATTTAATTTCTAACGTTCTAATCTCTCTTGCCAACTTATCAAGAACTCCATTAACAAACTTATGACTTTCAGAAGCGCCAAAAGTTTTAGTTAATTCTAAAGATTCATTGATAACAACTTTAAAAGGTACATCGAGTCGAGCGGTAAGCTCATAACAAGCTAATCGCAAAATAGCTAACTCAACCGGGTTAACTTCACCAATATCTCTATCTAACGACGGTACTATTTTTTCATCAAGCTCGGTAACTTTCGTTAGGGTATTTACTACCAAGTCTTGAAAATACTCAATATCAACCTTTTTAGCGTTAATGCTCTCGAGAAATTGAAATTCAATATCTTTAATTGGATCGCCGCTTAATTGCCATTGATATATCGCCTGCACAGCATACCGCCGCGCTTTTTTCCTCAATGAAGGTTTTTGCATTTTACCGGAGTTATCCATTGGTTATTATCGTTCCAACTCGTTAAAAAGATTAACCATTTCTAATGCGGTGATAGCTGCTTCTTCACCTTTATTGCCAGCTTTGGTGCCCGCACGCTCAATAGCTTGCTCAATAGAGTCAACGGTCAATACCCCAAATGTTACTGGCAGGTCAGCATTTAGTGACACCTGAGCCAAACCTTTTACACATTCCCCAGCGACATAGTCAAAATGAGGCGTACCACCTCTAATAACCGCTCCGAGTGCGATAATGGCATCGTACTTACTTTTCGCTGCTAGGCGTTGTGCTGCAATTGGCATTTCAAACGCACCGGGCACTCTGATTATTTCAATATCACTTTCATTAACACCGTGCCGTTTTAGGGTATCAATTGCCCCTTCTAACAAGCTTTCTACAATGAAACTATTAAAACGAGCAACCAAAATGGCAAACTTGTTATTCTCTGAAACTAACTTTCCTTCAATAACGTTCATTATTTCTTTCACCTTTGTTCCGCTTTTGTTCCACGATGGAACGATTCATCTAAAAACTAAAATTTTTGGCAGCACTTATCATCCAAGCGCTACTAATTATCTTCAATATATTCAACGACTTCCAGATTGAAGCCGGCAAGAGAATGGTATTTCTTAATCGGGCTAAGTAATCTCATTTTCTGAACATTTAAGTCCACCAAAATTTGAGAACCTATTCCAACGGTCCGTGTAGCCCTACTTTGTTGAGCTTGTTTTGCGGTGCTTGCTCTTTCATGACCACTAAGTTTCGCTATTCTATCAAGAATTGTTCCAGCTGACGATTGATTCCCTAAAAGTAATACAACACCGGTTCCTTCTTCTGCGACTTTCTGCAGTGCTCTTCTTATCGTCCAGCTTCCAAGATCTTTCTTTTCCCGCGCCAATAAATCCGTCGCTACATCAGCAATATGAACGCGTACTAAGGTTGGTACATCACCCTGGATATCACCCCTAACCAATGCTACGTGTGTTTGCTCTTCAATATCGTCACGATAGGCATGAAGTTGAAATTCGCCGAATTCCGTTTGCCAATCAACCATAAACTCTTTCTCGACTGAGTTTTCGGTATTCATTCGATACTCAATCAGATCGGCAATAGTTCCAATTTTCAGCTGGTGAGTTTTTGCAAACTCTTCAAGATCTGGACGTCGAGCCATTGTGCCATCTTCGTTGAGAATCTCTACGATTGTCGCGCTCGGCTCTAACCCAGCCATTCTTGCCAAATCGCACCCAGCTTCGGTGTGCCCCGCACGAACCAAGATACCACCCTGTTTAGCCATTATCGGGAAGATATGTCCGGGTTGGACAATGTCGGCAGGTTTAGCATTGGGAGCAACAGCGGCTTGAATCGTTCTCGCACGATCCGCCGCGGAAATTCCGGTGGTAACACCTTCAGAAGCTTCTATGGATAGGGTGAAATTGGTTTCAAAAGACGCCTGGTTCTTGTCGACCATTAATCTTAAATTTAGTTGCTCGCACCTTTCTTGGGTTAACGTTAAACAAACAAGCCCTCGACCGAATTTGGCCATAAAGTTAATATCATCGGGTCTAACCAAGCTAGAAGCCATGATCAAATCGCCTTCATTTTCACGGTCTTCATCATCCATCAATACCACCATCTTACCGGCGGCGATGTCGTCTATTAATTCTTTTGCTGTATTAAGCTGCATTGTTCTACTCGTTTGTTTGCTAGGAACGTTTGCCCAGTTTGGTATGCTCTACTTTTAAGTTAGCACTTGCTAACCTTTCATAAAACCATGTTTTTGCAGAAATCCTGCTGTAATATTAGACTCTGATTGTTGATTTTGCCCAGTTAAAAGGCGTTCTAAATATCGGGCCAACAAGTCAACTTCTAGGTTAACTCTGGTGCCAACGATATAACCTTCCGCCGTTGTTTCCTTTAATGTATGGGGAACCAAGTTTAATTCAAAGATATTATTATCTAGGTGATTTACTGTTAGGCTTACACCGTCAACACAAATTGACCCTTTTTTAGCGATATAGTGAGCTATCTGTTGGGGGGCTTGAATCCGAAATTTGACACTGCGAGATTCCTTTTCAATAGAAAGAACTTCACCAATTCCATCGACATGCCCGCTAACTAAATGGCCTCCAAGGCGAGAACTTGGGGTTAAGGCTTTTTCCAAATTGACTCGGCTACCCAACTTAATGGCTCCAAGTGTCGTTAGGCCCAAAGTTTCCCCAGAAACATCAGCGGTATAACGCTCATTATCAAAAGAAATGGCCGTTAAGCAAACACCGTTACAGGCGATACTATCACCCAACGCAACGTCACTCATATCAAGATCACCGACCTTTATGGTCAACCGTTGATCCCCTGAACGGTCTTCAATTTTCTCGATTTCACCGATACTCTCAATAATTCCTGTAAACATGTATTCCTCTTTAACTCGCTATCTACAATTCAATCAGCGGCGTTTCAATTTAGGCTTAGCGGTATATAGGTTAGTCTCAAATCATCACCCAATTGCCGCACATCAATTAGCTTTAGAGGAGGACAATTTTTCATAGATTCAACATTGAGCGCTAACAAACCCATTGCATTGTTACCCATTAATTTAGGGGCAACATAGACAATAATTTCATCAACTAGACCTTCCTCAATAAAGGCCCCCGACAACTGATGACCAGCTTCCACCAATACCTGGTTAAAACCGCTATCCGCACATGATTTTAGTAACTGGGATAACGAGCATTTATCTAGCAGCTTAATGTGCTCATAATCCGCCGCCATTGAGCTCAACGCAGTCTCTCGTTGCTCGGTCATCCACCAAACACTATCACTATTGGTATCGTTAGGGTGCTGTTGAAAAAATTTGTCCGTTAATACTGCCCTAGCCTTTGAATCCAATAATATTCGCCGAGGTTGTTCAAATTTGTATTGCTCATTAAACCACTGCGAAGCGTCTTCTGCCCGACAAGTCATACTAGGGTTGTCCGCCATTTGCGTGCCAATCCCAGTAATAATCGCGTCTTGTCTAGCCCTTAGTTTTTGTACATCATTTCTGGCCTGCGGACCTGTTATCCATTTACTTTCACCATTAGCCAACGCCGTTCTTCCATCAAGACTCATTGCTAGTTTCAATGAGACCTTTGGTAACCCTTGTTCAAATTTTTTAATAAACCCCTGGTTTAACTCTAGCGCTTGCGCGCTAAGCAACCCTGCTGATGTTTCGATGCCCGCTGTTTCGAGCTTTTCAAACCCCTTTCCCGCCACCAAGGGGTTAGGATCGTTAATAGCCGCAATCACTTTAGCAACACCAGCCTTAACTAACGCATCGGCACAGGCCCCTGTCCTACCAACATGCGCACATGGCTCTAAAGTAACATAACAGGTTGCGCCCTTAGCGTTATCACCGGCCTCCGCTAATGCATTTATTTCAGCGTGCTCCTCACCGGCTTTCCTATGGAACCCTTGACCGATAATATGGCCGTCTTTGACAATGACACAACCGACCATCGGGTTGGGCCTAGCGGTATATTGCCCTTGTTCAGCCAACCTTAGCGCCTGCGCCATCATCTGATGGTCGAAAGAGCTCCACGTTTGTTTATACGATTTCATTTAATCTTTAGATTCAAGACGTTCAATTTCTTCTCTGAACTCACTAACGTCCTTAAAACGGCGATAAACCGATGCAAAACGAACAAATGCGACTTGATCAAGCTTTCTAAGTGCTTCCATAACCATTTCACCAATTACCGAAGCCTTTACTTCTCGTTCACCAAGTGCCCGCAATTGAGACTGAATATTACTGATAGACTCTTCAACCGCTTCTACGGAAACCGGGCGTTTTTCTACAGCCCGCTTTATTCCTGATTTAAGCTTATTGTCATCAAAAGGTTGACGCGTTCCATCCCCTTTCACAACTTTTGGCATAACTAATTCTGCGGTCTCAAATGTTGTGAATCTCTCACCACACTCGATACATGCACGACGCCTACGAACTTGGCCGCCGTCAGTTACCAGCCGAGAATCAATGACCTTGGTATCTTGAAAGGAGCAGAATGGGCAATGCATTGTAAATCCTCAGATTGTTAAGGCGATTAATGTAATCATTTACCACGCCTATTTAAGACCAGCTATTGTAACAAAAAAGGCCAACATAAATACTTAAGCTGGCCTTTTGATGTGTTTATATTTGACTTATTTACTCTGCATAAACTGGAAAACGAGCCGTTAGTTCAAGTACTTTTGATTTAACGTCAGCAATCACGTCCTGATTATTTATATCGTCAAGTATGTCGCATATCCATGTTGACAACAAAGTGGCCTCTTCTTCTTTCATTCCACGGGAGGTAATAGCCGGAGTTCCCATTCTTAAACCACTAGTCACAAACGGAGAGCGTGGCTCGTTAGGTACGGTATTCTTGTTAACCGTGATAAAAGCTGCGCCTAATGCTGCTTCAGCATCTTTGCCCGTTATATCCTTATCAATAAGGTCAATCAGAAATAAATGGTTGTCAGTTCCACCGGAAACTATTTTATAACCTCTTTGCTGCAGTACAGATACCATCGCTCGAGAATTAATCAATACCTGTTGTTGAATCTGCTTAAATTCTTCCCCTAATGCCTCTTTAAATGCGACTGCTTTCGCGGCAATAATATGCATTAGTGGTCCACCCTGACTACCAGGGAAAACAGAAGAATTAAATTTCTTAGTTAGTTCGGCATTTTCTCGCGCTAGAATAATTCCACCACGCGGGCCCGCTAAGGTTTTATGAGTCGTTGAAGTCACCACGTCGGCATGTGGCACAGGGTTAGGGTATAACCCCGCAGCTACCAATCCCGCAACATGGGCCATATCAACCATAAAATAGGCGCCAACTTTGTCAGCAATAGCCCTAAATTTAGCCCAATCGACGGTACGTGAATAGGCTGAGAAGCCGGCTAAGATCATTTTTGGCTTATGCTCCAGCGCTAACGCTTCAACTTGCTCATAATCGATGTAACCTTCTGAATCTAATCCGTACTGAACGGATTTGTATATTTTTCCAGAAAAATTAACCGGTGAACCATGGGTTAAATGCCCACCTTCGTTGAGATTCATGCCCAGTACTAAATCGCCAGGATTTAATAGCGCTAAATAAACCGCCGAATTTGCCTGAGAGCCAGAATGAGGTTGCACATTAGCGTAATCCGCGCCAAATAACTCTTTAACCCTTTGAATAGCTAAGTCTTCAGTAATATCAACGTACTCACAACCGCCATAATAACGCTTATTAGGATAGCCTTCGGCGTATTTATTAGTTAACACCGAACCTTGCGCCGCCATAACGCGAGCACTGGTATAATTCTCAGAAGCAATTAATTCAATATGCTGCTCTTGACGCTTTTTTTCTGCTTCGATTGATTGCCATAATTCATTGTCAAACTCAGCGAGTGACTGGTTATTAGTTAACATAATTCGGTTAGTTCCTGTTCGACGATTATAGTTTGCACAAGGGTTAATACCTGAACAATTACTATAGGATGAAAAATTGCCGCTATTGTATCTAATTCCAATCTTTGTGTCGCTAAAATAGGCGCTTATAACCAAACAATATCAACCCCTATAGACGCAATTCCAATTGTTTTAACAAAAACTACAAAATGTGTAATTTGGCGCTAGCGCTTAATCAGTTTGAAAGCAAAAGCTGGGCATTGACTAGAGTCATAAAACATACTAAAGTGTATTTAATATGAATACCAAATACTTTTTACGATGAAAAACCCATTCAAATTTGATATTGAAGTTGCCGGCGATTTTTTCTGCGGCCGGCGCACGGAAATCAAAGAGCTAGTCGAGCATATTCGCGACGAAACCAATATTATAATGTTTGCCAAACGCCGTATTGGAAAATCCTCCTTGTTGAAAGAGGTTTTTCTTAATCATTTGGACGCTAATATTCTTCATACCCACATCGATATTTATTCCGTATCTAATACGCGTGAACTATACCAACGGCTACTTCGTGGTATAGAAGAAAGCTTGGTTGGTTACGAAACTAACTTGAACAAGCTATCGCGACTCGTTGAAAACATTCAGAATTATTTTAATCACGCAAAAGTCAGTATTATTGTTAGTGGCAAACCTCAATTAAAGATTGAAAGCAGCGAAAAAGACTACTTTCTGGCGATCGAATCCTTATTTCAGAGTTATTTTGAATTCCTAAGAGCCCATAACCTACAAGCGGTAATTGCCATCGATGAGTTTCAAAAAATCGTCTCTCTAGGTGATGCTCAAAAAATAGAAGAACTGCTAAGAACGATCGTCAACAAACGAGAAAATAGCGCATTTATTTTTACAGGTTCAAAAAGAAATATATTACTGGGTATGTTCAATGATTCAGCGAGAGCATTTTTCAAGCTGGGTACCGAATTTGAATTACCTCCTATCAGTAAGAATGAGTTTTTTGTTTGGATTAAGAAACGTTTTAGCAAAAAAACGGTTAGTTTAGAAAAGGCAGCTTTTGAGCACTTGTATCTATTGGCCGATGGGGAAACACGTTTTATTCAACAGGTATGTTATGAATTGTTTCGAAATTGCGAGCCAAAACAAACTATCGACCAAGCTTTTATGGCTGAAATGATTAAACGGGTGATTACTAAAAAAACCTATAATGCTCAACTACTCAATCGCTATACGACCGCGCAACAAAATGGCCTTAAGCTCATTGCTATTACCGATGGTTATAATTTATATAGTAAACCTTTGCTGGAAAAAGCGCAGTTAACCAAAGCCACCCTACAGTCGGCGGTTCGCTCTCTATTAAAAGAAGGTATCATTTTTAAAGAACGATCCGGTCAGCTAGTATTTGAAGACGTAGAGTTTAAGCTTTGGCTTAGATTTGATAGCACTGAATAAAATAGCCCCGAATAATATAGCACTGAATAAAATAGCTCCGAATAATATAGCCCCGAGAGAAATAGCGCCGAATAATAAAGAAGCATGAGAACAAGGCGGTACTGAAAATAAGCAAGTATAAGAATAACGGACTATTGAGGGTAAAGGACTATTGAGAATAAAGGAATATTGAGAATTAAAGAGTATATCGAGTAAGGGCCTATTAAAAACAACGCAGTATTGAAAATGTCGTCGTTTGACCTTATATAAGTGGGTCGCAGTACCAAAGAGTCAATCAGTGTTGCATGTCTGTCGTTAAGACTGTAACAGCCATGCATCCGTTTCAACTTAACGATACGTACAAACAGTTCAAGATCACATCAACAGATGTATTAAAGGATACAAATGAATATTTGGGGAAAGATAATCGGTGGATTGTTAGGGCTAGCTGTATTTGGTCCTATAGGACTTTTGCTTGGCATTTGGATTGGTAGTTCATTCGATAAAGGAATGAACCAGGACTTCTCAAGTATTTTTGAGCAAAAAGACCCAGCGGAAACCCAACACGTATTTTTTACCACAACATTCGCAGTTATGGGCCATATTGCAAAGGCCGATGGCATTGTCTCTAAACAAGAAATTGCCGCTGCAGAACAGGTAATGGCGCAACTAGGACTAGATGCGAGTAAACGCAAGCTTGCAATCGATTCGTTTGATTTAGGAAAATCTGCAGGGTTTCAGCTAGATAACAATCTACAGGAGCTTATAAAGCATTGCGCAAGAAAGCCTAGTTTGATTCAAATGTTCCTTGAGATTCAAATACTAGCGGCCACCGCTGACGGCGCAGTAAGTCAGCCGGAAATGCAGATCCTTTATCAAATAGGAAGGGCATTTAGAATATCGAGTCTTCAAATTGACCGTTTAGTAGAAATGGTTATTGCCCAGCGCTCGTTTCACCAAGGCGGCGCAGGTGGCAGCGCAAGAAATCAATCTGGCCCAACCATCGAACAGGCCTACAAGGTGCTTGGCTTAGAGCAGAGTGCTTCAAAGGCAGAAGTGAAAAAAGCCTACCGCAAGCTGATGTCGCAGCACCACCCAGATAAGCTTGTTGCTAAGGGTATGCCTGAAGAGATGGTCAAGGTAGCCACGGAAAAATCTCAAGAGATACAAGCAGCTTACGAAATGATTAAGCAGCAGTCTTTTTGATTAGAATCACAAACTCAAGACCGCAATAGAAATCATCGGTAACGGGTAGCGTTATTTATCACTTAGTCTGTGTAGTAGCGAGGTATGCTCGCTCTGTTATGACGCTCGCTCTATTATGACGATCTCTCACTAAGGCCGAGCTAAAAGCAACTAGAACAGACTAGAAAATAATATAGTATAAAGCTAACTAGCCTGAATTGAACTGTGCAAAGCCGATCGATATGTTAAAATTCGAATTCCCTATTTAACCAATCAATAGAAACATTATGAAAAAAATTGACCTTAAAATTCTAGACCCTCGAATCGGTAATAAGTACCCTCTGCCAAGTTATGCAACTAGTGGCTCTGCAGGCTTAGATCTTCGTGCGTGTATCGATGAGCAGATTAGTTTAGCTCCGGGAGAAACCAAACTTATTGCTACCGGGATTGCTATCCACATCGGCGATCCTAGCCTAGCTGCAACATTATTACCTCGATCGGGCCTAGGCCATAAACACGGTATTGTTCTAGGCAACTTAGTTGGTTTAATTGACTCAGATTACCAAGGTCAAATTTTTATTTCTTGCTGGAATCGTGGCGCTACCACTTTTGAAATTAATCCAGGGGATAGGATGGCACAACTGGTATTCTTACCGGTCGTACAAGCAGAATTTAATGTTGTTGAAAGTTTTGATGATAGTATCAGAGGCGAAGGCGGATTTGGTCATTCTGGTAAAGACTAAATAAAAAATCTTTTTATCCAATCAAATCTAAAAGCTGCTCAATCTAAAACTACTTGGCTTAAATGGTTTAGAGCGGTTTCTCAAAAGATAGTTTTGTAAGCTGCCCAAAAAACCTTAGGGCAAACTAATTAACCTCAACTTCAACATCGGAGTTGTCATTTTTCCCCTTTGACTTGATTAAGAACGGCGCTTGATAGTCTTTTCTAATTTCATCAGGGAAAGGTGAGTCTGGCTGTGCCGGAACAGCAGGCTCAATAGCTTTAGGTTGTATTGTTTTGTGCCAACTAAGCGGCATGAAAAAAGCGGCAAACGCAAAAACACTGGCATACTGCAAAAATGGCTTGGCCGAAGCTGCCCTATTGCTACCGATAGCTGCGATACGTTTCTTGAAGACCTTTTTGTGACTGAGAAAAAACGTCGCAAAAAGCTCAGGGGTTCGTTGCCCAATATTTAATCTCAGCACATGTAATAGGCTTTTACCATAAGCCTCGTTGCTATAATTACGAGTGTCTAATACTTGCTGATCACACATTTCTTCGCGCAGAGAATTGAGCCTACGTACCGCTAACCAAACCACGGGATTAAGACAATAGGCAATTTGAATAAGGTTTTGAAAAATTAACCAAAGTGCATCTAAGCGTTTAACATGGGCCAGCTCATGCGCGATAATTGGTCCTAGCACTTCCCGTTTTTTATCCTCTAACAACTGATGAGGAATAAATATCACCGGGGTAGATAGGCCAAAGGTAAACGGCGATAGAAAGTCATTCGAGTCAATGACAATGATGTCTCTGCGAATAACAAAAGTTCGGCGCCAAAAGTTTATTTCTCGAGTAATCCAATCATCCTCAACCGGATGGGCACTCGCTAATAACCGCGACAATTTTAGTTTGAGTGATATGAACTTGAAAGCAACCACAGAGGCGACGGTTAACCAAACAGCACTGAGTAACCCCAACCAAGTTATTGACATGATTTCGGTATGTAACAACTCAAGTCCTAATATTCCAGCTAACCAGTCGGGTTGTTGAATAGCCTCAGGAATTTCAGACTCCATAAAGGAGCGAACGATATCACCAATCGAGTAGCTAATACTCAAATCAATGGGCAGAACAAGCCTTATTAAAACTAAGCACCATAGAAAGTATTCGATGCTTCTAGGTAACTTTGGAATCAGCAGTTTTACTAGCAACACGGCAATAGCCAATAGCCCAGAGTAGAAACTATTCATCAGCAAGAACTGAAAAATAACATCCATTTGCCCTAGTCCAGATGTTTCAAGGTTTAGCAATTTAACTTTCCTTTATTGCTTCCGCGCCGCTTTGATGGTTGTCATTAGTAGTTTGACTAGCTTCTTGTTCCAACAGAGCTTCCAGCTCGTCGACTTCTTTTTCTGAAAGAGCATTGCTGCGTCCAAACAAGGAAACAAGCGCTGTTTGATCCATTTCCAGAAGGTCATTCATAAAAAAGCTGATAAGACGCGCTAATCCCGCAGGTTTTGATATTTCCGCTTTATAGAGAAACACGCCATGAAAATCTTCTCGTCGCAACAATCCTTTTTTAACCATACGGTCCATAGTTGTCTTGGTTGTTGAATAAGCCCAATTAAAGGTTTCTTTAATTTGCTCATGCAATTCTCTGACCGACAGGCCTTCTTTACTTTTCCATAAATGGTTTAGGATTTGCAGTTCAGTCTTACTTAGGTCAGGCAAATTGGCCTGATTAGCCGCTACGTTTAATTTCATATTGCTCTCATACTCACCAAAAACTGTTACAGTTGTAGTTTAGAGTACTATTTGCACAGTCACAAGTCAAACGTCACAGGTATTGGCTAACAACATAACGGCTATTTCGGCCTATTAAGTGGCATAATTGTTAATAATACCAACTAAAAAGCAAAACCAAAGCCGGACTGATGCTAGCCCTAGCATCAAATTTTTTTGAATTAGTCTAGTTCTCTAAGAAAACGAGCTGGGTTTCCAGCTACCAGGGAGTAAGGCTTGACGGAGCGAGTAACGATGCTGCCCGCTGCGATAACAGCATGCTCTTGAATAGTGACACCGGGCAATATAATTGCGCCAGCACCAATCCACACGTTATTCTCGATAATAACATCTTTAACTAAGCTGGTTTTTTGTAAACGTTGCTGGGAGTTCAGCGGGTGATTAACCGTTAATATTTGAACATTTGGTCCGACTAGGCAATCATCGCCGATAGAAATTCGACCGCCATCTAATAAGGTACAGTTAATATTTAGGTAAACATTATTACCGAAGGTTATGTGGTTCCCATAGTCACAGTGAAAACCTTTTTCAATTCTTAGGTTATTGCCGACGGATTCAAACAGAGCAATTAGCTTTTTTAAATGCCCCTTGCTCGGGGAACGACTATATTGAAGACAAGCATCGTGTGCTAGCTGCCTAGATTTTCGTGCATCTGACGTTAAGCTGTCGAACGTCATATCCATGGTTTAACGTAACTCTCTAAAAGGGCTGTTATGCCGGTTGCAACAATCACGAATAAACGACAAGTCTTTTGGGGGCTAGCATATCCTCGTCATCAACTTCTGCAATTCCTAAGAATAAGCCTTGCTCATCGTAAACTCTTAACAAATCACCTTCGGCAACATTAGGGTAGTTAATGGCCTGACCGTGTGAAAAATAATTAGCGCTTTCCATATCGATTTCAGCTGAATCCAGATACATAATAGGGCTATCTACCGGCATTAAATGGTGATCTAAACTTTCTCCCTGAGCTCTTTCTTGTTCCAGCTGCTCAATGGTTAACATTTGCTCGATAGGATAATCAGCAACAAAGGTTCTATGCAGCAAAGTGACATGAGCGCCACAACCTAACTCCTGTCCTAAGTCGTCTATGATGTTTCTAATATAAGTCCCTTTACTGCACTCAATTTCAAGCTCGACGAACTCGCCGTCAAAACTGATTAAATCAAGTTCATAAATCGTTACCGGACGCGCAGGTCGTTCTATTTCAATACCTTTTCTTGCGTATTTGTATAGTGGCTGGCCTTGGTGTTTAAGGGCTGAAAACATTGATGGGATCTGCATGATATCACCGCGAAAATTTTCCAGCGCTTTTTCCAGTGTTTTGCGACTCACATCGACAGGTTTTTGTTCGATAATTTCCCCTGTAGAATCGCCGCTATCAGTTCGTATCCCTAGCTTTCCAATAACTCGATATCCCTTGTCGGAGTCGAGTAAAAATTGTGAGAATTTTGTCGCTTCACCGAAACACAGTGGCAACATTCCCGTTGCTAATGGATCGAGAGCACCTGTATGCCCAGCTTTTGCCGCTCCGTACAACCGCTTAACCGTTTGTAACGCAGCATTTGAGCTCATTCCTTGTGGCTTGTTAAGCAGTAAAATACCGCTTACCGAACGACCTTTTTTTCTGCGCCCCATAGTTACTCTTGCGACTCCGAATCATCCGATGGTGTACCGTCTTTATCTCTGGCTTTTTCAATCAATGACGATAAATCTCGACCACGAGAAATAGACTCATCAAAAAGAAATTTAACATGTGGTACCGCTCTCATGCGCATTCTTTTGCCTATCTGTACTCGTATAAAACTTGCCGCATCATTTAATACGGTAACAGCTTCAGAGGTAGCCTTGGAAGTTTCTTCTATTCCTAAAAACGTTACATAAACCGTAGCGTAATGTAAGTCTCTAGATAGGTCGACAGCGCAAACAGTTACCATTCCGATCCTTGGATCTTTGACTTCCAACTGGATTATTTGAGCTAACTCTCGCTGTAACTGTTCGGCAACACGATCAGTACGTTTAAATTCTCTTGCCATGATAATACTCGATATAATATTGGTTTATACGAAAAAACGCAGAGCCTTTAAGAATAAAATTCTTTACGACTGCTGCGTTTTTTATGAGGTATAAAAATTAACTAAATTAGTCTATGGTTCTCGCGACTTCAATCACTTCAAATACTTCGATCTGGTCACCCGCTTTAACGTCATTGTAATTCTTAACGCCTATACCACATTCCATGCCATTTCTAACTTCATTGGCATCTTCTTTAAAGCGTCGTAGCGACTCTAGTTCACCTTCATAAATAACAACATTGTCACGAAGAACACGGATCGGATTATTACGCTTAACCGTTCCTTCAATTACCATACAACCCGCAATTGCGCCGAACTTCGGTGACTTGAACACATCTCTAACTTCTGCGAGACCAACAATTTCTTGTCTCATCTCTGGCGACAGCATTCCACTCATTGCTGCTTTAACATCATCAATCACTTCATAGATGATACTGTAGTAACGTAAGTCAATACCTTCTCTTGCTACCGCTTTTCTGCCGCTCGCATCCGCTCGAACATTAAAACCAATAACAATAGCTTGTGATGCCGATGCTAGCGATATATCCGTTTCTGTAATACCACCAACGCCAGAAGATATGATTGTTACCGTAACTTCGTCGGTTGATAAGTCAGTCAATGAACGAGAAATCGCTTCAGACGAGCCTTGTACATCAGCCTTAACGAGTACATTAAGGTTAACCTTTTCATTATCACCAATGTTGGCAAACATATTTTCAAGTTTAGCGCTTTGCTGTCTTGAAATTTGATCTTCACGATGTTTTGTTTGTCTAAATGCGGCTACTTCACGCGCTTTTCTTTCACTACCAACAACAGAAACCTCGTCACCAGCTTCCGGTACTCCCGATAAACCTAATATTTCAACAGGTATGGAAGGACCAGCAGACTTAATATTTTTACCGTTTTCATCAACCAATGCTCTGACTTTTCCGTAATGGAATCCAGCCAATACAATGTCACCAATTCTAATTTCACCGGACTGCACCAGCATAGAAGCGACTGAACCACGACCTTTATCTAAACGCGCTTCAATTACGATGCCTTTAGCTGGACCAGTATCAACAGCAGTTAATTCAAGTAATTCAGCGGTAATCGCAATGCTATCAAGCAATGCATCAACGCCGTCTCCCGTTTTAGCAGAGACCTGACTAAATACAGTGTCGCCGCCCCACTCTTCTGAAATAACATCATGTTGCGATAGTTCATTCTTAACTCTATCCGGATCCGCTTCAGGCTTATCCATTTTGTTAACAGCGATTATCAAAGGAACACCGGCTGCCTTAGCATGCTTAATCGCTTCAATAGTTTGTGGCATAACACCATCATCTGCAGCTACAACTAATACAACGATATCCGTTGCGTTAGCTCCACGGGCTCGCATTGCGGTAAATGCCGCATGTCCCGGAGTATCCAAGAACGAAATAATTCCTTTAGGAGTTTCTACGTGGTAGGCGCCTATATGCTGAGTAATACCGCCAGCCTCTCCATCGGCAACCTTAGAAGCCCTAATGTAATCAAGTAGCGAGGTTTTACCATGGTCAACGTGACCCATAATAGTAACCACAGGTGGTCTTGATTTGGCTTCACCATCTTGCTCTACAGAGTCTAACAACTCAATTTCCGCCGCATTCTCTGCAACCAAATTAACATCGTAGCCCATCTCTTCAGCAACTAGTTGTGCCGTTTCTTGATCGATGGTTTGGTTAATGGTGGCCATAATACCCATGCCCATTAACGTTTTAATTAACTGAACGCCTTTAACAGACATTTGCTGCGCTAAATCCGAAACTGTCGTGCTCTCGCCAATATTGATTTCGGACTTTGCAACTTCGGTTGTCGGCTTCTTAAAGCCATGTTTCATTGATTTCGGTGCGACCACTTTTTTACGTCCTTCAGACAAAGGTTTTTCATCGATGTTTCTTTTATTTACAGGACGACGGAAATCAGCCAGCATATCGACTTTTCCGTTGTTGTTGTCAGTGCGACCTTTCTTCTTCTTCTTTTTCTTACGCCGTGTATCTGCTTCGCTTTCAGTTTCACGATTAGGCTCCACTGTTTTAAAGCGAGTTTGGCGAGTAGCTTTTGCTGCAGCTTCAGCGTCTACTTTCGCTTTTTCTGCATCAGCTTTTTCTTTACGCTTGGCTTCAAGCCGCGCTTGAATATCAGCTTCAACACGACCTGAAACAATTCGATGAGCTTCGCTTTTAGCCTTCTCTTCCATTTCAGCTCTAACGGATAGCTCAACTTCTGCGCGAATACGCTCTTCTTCTTCCTTCGCCGCCAGCTCAGCTGCAGCTTGCTTTTCAGCTTCAGTTTCCTCTACAACTTCCTCAACGACCGCATATTCGGTTTCCACAGGCTCAACAACCGGCGTAACTGATGTATCTGTAACCGCTTCAGCTTCTTGCGAAGCATCGGTTTCAGTAGCCTCGTCCACCTCCTGCTCAACAGGTCTTTTAACGTAGGTTCTTTTTTTCCGAACTTCAACCGCTACACTCTTCGTTCTACCAGACTTGCTAGACATTTTAAGCGAGCTTTTCTTAGAGCGACTCAAAGTAATCTTCTTTGGACTAGAGCTTGGCTCTGTTTCGCCATGGCTTTTTTGCAGATGAGCTAACAATGCTTTCTTCTGCTCTTCAGACACAACGTCCTCAGCGCCTTTCAAGTGCACACCAGCTTCTTTCATCTGTTCAAGCAGCTTGTCTACCGGAGTACCGACAACAGTTGCTAACTTTTCGACTGTCACTTCTGACATAAAAATCTCCCAGTACGATGACTGTTCTTCTTATGAATTTGCCGGATTCGGCAAACTCTTAAAATCATATTTCAGTTGGTTCTAAATCTTTCGCTTATTCCTCTGCGAACCAAGGCGCTCTAGCAGTCATAATTAACTCGCCTGCTTTTGCTTCGTCTAATTCCTCTAACTCAACAAGTTCATCAACCGATTGCTCAGCAAGATCTTCCATGGTAACTATTCCGCGACTTGCAAGTACGAAGGCTAAATGCCGGTCCATGCCGTCCATCTCTAACAAATCTTGAGCAGGCTCGTTTTTATCTAATTTTTCTTCGGTACGTATTGCTTTAGTCAATAGCGCATCTTTTGCACGAGCTTTAAGTGCTTCAACGAGATCCTCGTCAAACCCTTCAATATCAAGCATTTCAGACAGTGGAACATAAGCTACTTCTTCTACAGAGGTAAATCCTTCTTGGGCTAGAACTTCGGCCAACTCTTCGTCAACATCTAACTCGTCAATAAACTTATCAACTAATCCTTTGCTTTCTTCTTTGCTCTTATTTTCAGCGTCTTCGATTGTCATCACATTTAATGACCAACCAGTCAACTGGCTAGCCAAACGGACGTTCTGACCATTTCGACCAATAGCCTGTGCTAATTGATCTTCTTCAACAGCAATATCCATTGTATGTTTATCTTCATCAACAATAATGGAAGACACTTCCGCCGGCGACATTGCGTTAATCACGAACTGAGCAGGGTTATCATCGAACAATACAATATCGATACGTTCACCAGCTAACTCTCCGGAAACCGCCTGTACTCTTGAGCCTCTCATGCCTACGCAAGCCCCTACAGGGTCAATACGCTTGTCATTACTCTTAACCGCAATCTTAGCTCTTGAACCTGGGTCACGCGCAGCGCCCATAAGGTCAATAGTTTCTTCTGCAATTTCTGGAACTTCAATTCTAAATAACTCAATTAACATTTCTGAGTTAGCACGCGATACAAATAACTGAGGTCCCCTAACTTCAGAGTTAACCGCATATAGGTAACCGCGCAAACGATCTCCAGCTCTAACCGCTTCTCTTGGCATCATTTCTTCACGGTGAATAATGGCCTCTGCGTTTCCGCCTAAGTCGATAATAATAGAATCACGGTTAGCTTTCTTGACCACACCGGTAACTAATTCTCCAACTCTCGATTCAAAAGCATCAATAACTTTAGCGCGCTCCGCTTCGCGTACTTTTTGTACGATTACCTGCTTTGCTGTTTGTGCGGCGATTCGACCAAATGCAATTGATTCAATTTGTTCTTCAACATACTCACCAGCTTCTATTTCAGGCTCATCTAATTGAGCAGCTTCTAAACTGATTTCAGCCAACGGGTTTTCTAAACCGTTAATTTCTTCATTTGGCGCTACAACTAACCAACGACGAAAAGTATCATAATCACCGGTTACACGGTCAATATCGATTCTGACATCTATATCAATACCTTTCTTCTTTTTAGTAGCGGTTGCAATCGCTGCTTCAATAGCCTGAAATATAATTTCCGGCTCTATATCCTTTTCGTTAGATACTGCATCTACTACTAATAAAATTTCTTTGTTGTTCATCGTTTAATTAACCTCAATCAAACTCAAATTATGAGTGGTTTTTCCCGTTGCTTATTGGTTATACAAGTTACAAATATTAAATGTAAACTGAGACCACTCTATTAGGTAAAAATTATCGTTAAAATTTAATCAAAAACAGCGACTAAATTAGCCTTATCGATATCATTAAAATCAACATCATAGGTTTGATTATCAACAGTGATAATCAAGGTTTCTTTTTCAATTGTCTCTAACTTGCCTTTAAATTTTCTACGACCATTAACGCCAACATGACATCTTATATTAATAAGTTCTCCAACCACTTTCTCAAAATGAGGCAAGGTAAACAGCGGTCGATCCATTCCCGGTGAGGAAACTTCTAAGGTATATTGACTAGTTATTGGGTCTTCAACTTCTAAAATCCCGCTTGCCTGGTGACTAACCTTAGTACAGTCATCCACGGTTATGCCATCTTCGTGATCAATATAGACTCGCAAAACAGAATGAATTCCCTGACCAATATACTCAATGCCTAGGAACTCATAACCTAGCGCCTCAGCTGCAGGTTTAAGCATTTCAGTTAATGTTTCTATCTTAGCCATTTGGCCTCTTCAATTTACGTTTCGCACAAACAAAAAATGGGCACATAAGGCCCATTCCAAATACTACTGGAGATTAGTTATTGCATAAAACCGTTGAAGTCATCTAAGCAATAAACCAACACCTTACTGTCAGTTGTTAACCTTAGCATTAATTCATGACAAAAATACTAAAAGCTAACTTACGAAAAAGCCCCTAAAAGGGGCTTTTTCGTTAAAAATTGGTAGCGGGGGCTGGATTTGAACCAACGACCTTCGGGTTATGAGCCCGACGAGCTACCAGGCTGCTCCACCCCGCATCAACGTGGACGGAATTCTATCGGAAGCCTGTAGACATGACAAGTATTATTACGCTTTCTTTTCAATTAAATGACAATTAGTTTAAAGATAAAGAAGACTGACTAATATTTGAGCCAAAAACGCCCCTTGTTAATGCCACTTAGTGCTCGAACTCCCACCTGAATCCAAATTAGGTGTATCATCGCTACTGAAATTATGACGCATTGAGCTTACTCCTTATCGGATACAAAATGATCTTCATCAAACGCGTGTTTTTTATACAGCTATGTCGCTTTTTGAGTCTGGGCTCGTTTCAGCTTAAACGAGCCGTTTTAAAGTCACAGGCTATTGGCTTAATCCTTGGCCTATTTTCATTGTCCTCCTATGCCTTTCAGTTTGAAATTTCGCCGCAACCAGTTTCAGCGCAAGATAAAAACGCGTTATCACCGATAAAAACGCTTTATTCGCTAGAAATAAACCAATTTTACCAAGATCCCGCTGGATTCATTTGGATTATTTCTGAGCAAGGTATATACCGATTTGACGGTATGAACCTAGACAAGTTATATCCAGCCTCAAACCAGTCAAGCAGCGGTGATAACCTTGCCGATGGTACTCACGCCGAAAGACAAGCAGTGCAATCTTTATCCTTTCAAAATAACAACGCTTTGTGGATAAGTACTCGTAAGGGTTTAGTGAAACAGTCAATTTCTTCTCTCCCCGAGGCACAATTAAATGAATTTCTTGAGTTTCCCTCAACTCCAGCCAGAACCGAACACGCTAATTGGATTTTAGGAAGCGAGCCTCTCAATGATGACTCTCGATGGGTGGTCACCCAAAACGGTGTCTATTTATACACCCAGCAAGGTAATGACATTCAATACATCGCCAATATGGATCTTTTCTACAACGGTCAATCAAAACTACTAAGTTACCATATACAAGAAGATATCCTGTGGCTAGGGGCTAGCGATGGTCTCTACAGCTATCATTTAAAGAATAAACAACTCAATAAGCCGCTATTTCAAGACAGACGGCCTATCACCGACGTTACCACCATCAATAGCGCTAAAACCGGCCAACTTTTATTTGCAGCTAAACAAGGACTGTTTGCCGCAAATGTTAAAAACGACCAGCTATTTAATGTGCAAACAATCAACAGTTCGAGTATTTCGGCACTCACTGTTGGTAATAACCTAATCTATTATATTGTTGATAAACACTTGTTTTCCCATGATCTTATTAACGCTCAAGCGGAAAAAATTCTCGACCTGAGCCACTTAGACTTATTTAATAAGAGCCATACCGCCGAAGTATCTGCATTATTCCTAGACCAAGAAAACCAGCTATGGATAGCGACTCGCAGACACGGGACATTTTTGTTGCCAACTAATGCTCCCGCATCTAAACGATTTAATCTGAACCTTATGCCTAGCAACCTTACAACGGCGGCTATCAAAGTTAACCAAACGCTGCAAGACGGACAACATTTATGGTTAGCAACAAATCGAGGACTGCTTTTATCCAACCAAGACGAGTTAAGCCAAACTAATCGAGCAAGCAACTCACTAACTAACTCGATCATACAAACGATCCCGATAGCCGTTGAAGCAATGGTAAAAATTGAAGACTCTCTTTGGTTAGCAAGTCATGACGGACTACTACAATACAAAAAAAGCGCGGAATCTATTCAACAATATGAGCCTAGCCATATCGAACCAACAGCGCCATTTTATGTGTATGAATTAGCACAAACGGATCCTCGAACATTGTGGCTTGCTACCAACCTTGGCTTAATGAAATATGATATTGCTCTTTCACGCTTTTCTTATGACAAAAATTTGATGTCTGAAGTTAGTGCTGAACCCGTTAAACACATGACCTTCTTTGGACAGCAAGGGTTCGCCGAGGTCAATCAGCAACTTATTAGCTTCAATTTGCAGGATAAGCAAAAGCAGGTTATTTATGACCGCCAGCGTCTCTCGTTGTCGGCGGCCTCAAAGCTGACTTCTATGGTTTTCATTAACAACAAGCTATGGGTCAGTTACGATGATAGTGGCGTGTATGTTTTTGAGATAAAGCGAGGTAAATGGCAGCTTTATCGGCATTTTCACACCGCAAATGACTTTCCATCCAACCAGGTGCTTGCGTTAACAAACTTTCAAGGAGACATTTGGGCCGCGACGCCAAGAGGTTTTGTATGGTTCAATGAGACTAACCAAAGCTATCAATTAATTAAACAACCTTTTGAGCACTCTCAGTTTTTGTTTACTGGTAGCTCACAAACAAACAGTGATAATGAAACCGTTTTATTTTCCGGTTCAGAGGCTTTGCTGCAAGTAGCCCCCAACAAACTAAAAAGACGTTTATTACATAGCAACGCTTCTATATCCAAAATAACTGTTGCTAGCGAGGGCGCAAAAGATACCCCAATTCAAGAAACTCACTTTTGGCCATTAGATAAACCACTCTTGCTAAATCACTCTTCCGATCTCATCACGGTGCATAGCAGTCTCGTTAACTACCTCGAAAGCACAGAGCTTTACTTAGAATACTGGACAAGCCTCAACCCTGAAAAAAAAGTAGCCCATGGCCCTCGCTTTTCTATATCTGGCTTAACCGAGAATATGACGCTCTACGTAAGAAGCAAAGCACATGACCAAGCGGGTTTTTCCGACCTACAAAGTATTAAAATTTCCGCGCCTAACAATGACTTTTCGTTACTGTCCAACTCAAATATTCTGTCTATTATTTTTATATTGGCATTACTAGTTATATGGGTTCGAGAAAATCAGTCAAAAAAAAATGCGCAATTGAAGCTCGATGTCGAAGCAGAAAAAAATACACGCATGGAGTTAGCGCTATTAAACGATGGAAGTGGCATTTGGGATTGTAAGATAGAACCAGTAAGCATTTTAGAATCAATTATAGTTTTCTATAGAAAAGACCAACCCAAACGTAAAATGACATTATCTAAATACCTCTCTAATATTCACCCAGACGATCAAGTAGAAGTAGAGCAACTCTGGAAAAATTTATTGATAGGTAATATCAACTATCTTGATGCAACCTACCGTGCAATGGAATCCTCGGAATGGAAATGGAAAGAAATGACCGGGCAGGTCAACAGCCACAATCGTCATAAGGAGCCCACTAGAGCTAGCGGCGTTTGGCAATTAACTAATCAAGAAAAACATCTAGAACAACAACTGAATATGTTCGCAAGCGCTTTGCAGAGTACCCAAGACATTGTTGTTTTTCTCGACAAAAACCTTAATGTTGCACAAGTTAATAATTCCTATGAACGCATGACCGGCTTTACCAGAGAGACGTTGATTGGAAAAAATATGGTTGATATCGCGTTTTCTCGGTTTACAGAAAAAGAGACTGCAAAAATTCATCACATTGTTATCAATGACAAACATTGGCAAGGGGAAAGCTCAGTTCCTAGAAAAAATGCAGCAAGTTTTCCTGTGGATATACGAATTGATGTTATAACAAAAGCACATAGAGAAGTCGGTTACGTTGTGGTGATGAGTGACATAAGCCATTTAAAGTTAGGTAATAAATCAAACACGAAACCCAGCTTCTATGATTCGATAACGGGGCTACCTAATAAAACCCTTGGGTTTGACAGGTTACGTTTGCTATTAAAAAGAGCCAAACAAGACAAGCAATCACTTTCCATTATATTTTTGAGTATTGATCAATATAGTGAACTCGCTAATACCCTATCCAAAGACGCAATGAACAGTTTGTTAAACCAACTTTGTCAGCGACTGCTACCCTATGTGCAACAAGATGACGTTCTTGCCAAATATGAACCCGATACTTTTCTATTAATTCTAAAATTAACGGAAGGAGAAAAAGCCGTACTTCCGCTGGTAAATCAATTATTAAGAGAGGTTGCAAAGCCGACGCTAGCGGATGGTTCTACTATTAATATTTCAGCTTGTGCTGGAATATCGAGTTATCCAAACGATGGAGAAAACTGGAGCGAGCTCGTAACAAAAGCAGAGACAGCGCTTCTACACTCAAAGAAACAAGGTAAGAATCTTTTTAAATATTACGATGAAGTCAGTAATAAAAAAGCGCTAGAAAGAAAGCGAACAGAAAACAAACTCGCTCGAGCACTATCCGACGGTGAGCTTTTCTTAGTTTTTCAACCAGTCATTGCTCTCAGCAGTTCCAAAACCGTTGAACTTGATATTAATCTTCGCTGGAAACCCCAGAATGAAAGAATGGTTTATCCTTCTCAATTTCTGGCCATTGCCGAAGAAATTGGAAAGTTAAAGGACATCTGCGAATGGTTAATTGAGCAAGCATTTTCGACGCTAAATCGATGGAACCAAGAGGGATTAGCGGTTTGCATAAATTTGAATATTCCTGCCTGCTATTTACTTGAAAAAAATGCGATTGAATTTATTCAAAGTAAAATGGCTTTGTATAAAATAAACCCAAAGTTTCTCTATATTGCAATAGCCGAAGGAGACATTGTCGATAAACTGAACCCGCTTAGAGATGTTTCGAAAACGTTACATAGTCTTGGTATAGGATTAGTGCTCGATGATTTCGGAAAAAACAATGCCAACCTTGGATATTTAAGGGACTTGAAACTTCACTCAATAAAAATTGACCGTGCACTAGTTCGTAATATCGGCAACAGGCGTTTTACTGACCAACTGCTTTCGAGCTTTATAGCTATGAGTAATGAGCTTGCTATAGGAACAATAGCAAAAGGCATTGAAACCGAAAAACAGCTGGAATTTTTAACCGAAAAACAGTGCCAATTCGGTCAAGGTTTCTATATTTCGGACCCGCTCAATGAAAGCCAGATCCGACAATTACTTTTAGAGCGATAGATTAACTGAAAATATTACGCCACGATTCGATATCTTTGGATTCGGTATCAGTGAGCTCTAAACCTGCGATAAACTCATGCTCGGTAGTTTCGGTAACCCAACGAACACTACCCGCCAGAGAGTAGTTCTTGCGGTTAGATTCAAACTCAACCACTAAATTAAGGTTTGCTCCTTTTTCAATGGGGTGCTTACCATGAAGGCGAATACCATTTTGGGAAACGTCGCGCATGGCGCCCTCATATCGAATTGCATCATTATTTTCACCGCCTTCAGCTCTAATAACGTCTACATGAACTTGTCCACTTTGGTTTTTTCGCGGAAAAACTCGCTTCTCGTCAGTCATAGATTACCTTCTCGAATTATTGAAAATATACTAACAATAAGTATAGTCCGCATTTTCACATTTCGAGGAATAATTGTTTAAAACCAGCTATCAACGCGCTCATCTAGGCGTTCCTGGCAGCCTTTAAGTTGTTGGTTATATTTGGAGGCTTGCTTTTTTACTTTAGTTGCGACTTTTTTCAGCCAAGGTTTCGCCTCATAACTTCTTCTAGAGTAGCCTCCTCGGCCTTCGTGGTATGCCAGGTATTGCGCATAAGTATCCCACTTTGACAACTTTAGCCGGCGATGACTGCCATCGGTATACCAACCGATAAAATCGATAGCATCTTCAAAATCATCGCGATCGGCGCTAGAATTACCGGTTTGACTAAGGTATTCCCCCCAAACGGGATCTTGTGCCTGAGCAAAACCATAAGCCGAAGATTTTCTTGGCAGTGGAATGAATCCTAAGAACCAATCCCGCTCTGGCTGGGCATCATCAATAAAGCGAGACTCCTGGTGCATAATGGCCATCATCACGAAAATAGGGGTCCCCCATTTGTGTTGACTATCTCTAGCGGCTTCATACCAATCAGTTTCACCCAAAAAGATATCACACAGGTTGTCTGGATTACTTGGGCGATAAGTAGCACAGGCCGAGAGCGTGAAACACAGGGAAATAATAACAAAGCGAAACAATAAGTTCATCGAGGCCTTCATTGAAAGTTGTTGCTATAACAGTGTAATAGGAGCCAAAAGTATATCAGCAGCGATAGCAAATAACGACCGTTAAGCCAGCCCTTTTAACAAAAACTATTGTTAGCAAATAGCATCTCTATGGTAGAATTTTAGGTTGTAATTCAGCTCTCAGCGGTTAACTATGTCTGTAAACGACAATCCAATTGGTATTTTCGACTCCGGTGTAGGAGGGTTAAGCATTTTGCAGTCTATCAATGCGCTATTACCCCGAGAAGATCTTATCTATGTTGCCGATAGCCAATATACCCCCTACGGGAATAAAACGGATGGGGAAATTGAGTCGAGAGTACTCGCTATCGCTGCATTCTTGGCGTCTAAAAACGTTAAGTGTTTGGTTGTTGCTTGCAACACAGCGACAGCAGCGGCAATCCATCAGCTAAGAGAAAATTACTCCATTCCTATCATTGGTTTAGAACCAGCACTAAAACCGGCGGCTAATCATTCGAAATCTAAACGCGTTGGGGTACTAGCAACCCAAGCCACACTCGAGAGTGAAAAATATCAACAACTAAAGCGGCAATTTGCTAGCTCACTAAAACTCGTTGAAAAGGCCTCACCTTTATTTGTTGAGCTTGTTGAAAATTCAAATGAATTATCTGAGAAAGAATACACCATGATAGAAAAAGAGCTCACGCCATTTCGCGAGGCAAAAATTGATGCGCTCGTATTAGGCTGTACTCATTATCCATTTCTTACCCAAGCTATATCGAGCATTATGGGAGAATACGTAACACTGTATGAAAGTGGACCCGCAGTCGCTAAAGAAGTTAAACGAAGACTCGCCACTCAACTAAATGATAAAACCAGCCAAGGAAGTATCCACTTTTTTTCAAGTGCCCCGGAGTACGCATCCCCTCAATTCTCTCAACTCCTAAATAAAAATATTCAGGTAAGCCCATTTTAAGTGTGAAGCAAACATGAAAATTTATTTGCTCACTCACCAGCGAGAACGAGACCGTCCCACAAATACCGGTCAAATAGCATTAAAGATGTTGCCATCACAAGTTGAGCTAATCTTATGGGATAGAGTAGCTCCCTACCAACCATTAGTTGACCTGATAAATAATCAACAAGTATGCCTACTCTACCTAGACGCACCGCCACTCCAATCAGTATGTTCAATAGAGAGCAATGCTAAACCCGTTCACAGTACTGACTCTCGTAGCTATTCGAGCGAGCCAATTAAAAACACCGAGCTAGAAACCATTAATGAGATAAGCGGCTTTATAATTATTGACGCGACCTGGCAAGAGGCAAGGAAAATATACAACCGCAGTGACTATCTCAAAAACGCTAAGAAATTCTCCATTATCCCAGAAAAAGAATCTGAATACCGGCTGAGACGAAACCAACCAGTCGGCTCCTTGTGCACTATTGAATGCATCATTGAGCTATTCACGATGACTGGAGACCACGAAAAAGCAAAAAGACTTTTAAAATCGTTTATGGAATTTAATCAACAATTACACAATTAGGGTATTATTTAACATTTTTAAACGGTCTCTTCTGTTAGCCTCAAGATGAATAAAAATAATCGATAGCAATCGTCAAAAAAATCAGGCGAAAATGCAATCGAAAATACAGTCGAAAGGTAACTAAAAAACATTCAAAACTGATCTTTAAAAAAACTAATAAAAGACAATAATCAAAAAAGGACTCAAACATGCGATTAAGGAATAAACTCAGAAGAATAAATTTGCAAAAAAAATCTTCATTACTTCCGCTAGTCTCAGCCTCAGTATTGGCATTTTCCTCGCCATTATTTTCCGAGACATTAACTAGCTCAAAAATATCTCAAAACAATAATACTTCAGAGCTGAAAAATACCGGTCTAAAGGCATCAAAAGTTTGGGTTAATGATAATAAGATGGCAAGAAAAATCGCCATATCATTTCACCATGCGATATTAGAAACCAACTACCAGCAAAAATTTATTATCGCTGACCTAACGGACACAGAGATAGAGCAACTAAAAAAAATCGGCTTAAAAATAGAGCCTGCAACGGATTGGAATGCACGCTTTAAAACATTTAACGACAATGTAAAGCTTCAACTTGAGCAACGTAAGCAAGGGATCCGCATGGCGGGAATTCCCGGTTTTGATTGTTATGCGACGGTAGAAGAAACCTTAGATGAAGGCGCGCAACTAGCAACGGACAATCCAGACCTTGCCGAATGGATAGACATAGGAGACTCTTGGGAAAAAGAGAACTCTCAAGCGGGTTATGACTTGATGGTTTTGAAGCTTTCCAATAAAAATATCGTCGAAGAAAAACCTAAATTATTTATACATAGTTCAATGCATGCAAGAGAGTACACGCCCGCCGCACTTACCTTAGATTTCGCTAAAGAATTGTTAACCAGTTATTCTACCGATGCCGATATAGCGTGGATACTCGACTACCACGAAATTCATATTCTTTTTCATATGAATCCGGACGGTAGAAAAATTGCCGAAACAGGCGTTCTTCACCGTAAGAATACCAATCAGAACCATTGCCCTGGACCAAACGTTGGTGTCGATTTAAACCGCAACTTTGCCTATTTCTGGAACAGTACAACTAATGGCTCAAGCGGTTTTGAATGTGATAGCACCTACCGCGGAAGTGCTCCGGAATCTGAACCAGAAACACAAGCGGTTTCAGAATATATTCGCAGTCTTTTTCCCGATGTAAGAGGCGATAATATAAACGATGCGGCCCCCGTTGATACCGCAGGCATGCACATTGATATTCATAGCTTTAGTGAATTAGTTTTGTGGCCATGGGGACATAGCAGCGACGTTTCACCAAACAATGATGGGTTTGTCGCACTAGGCAATAAGTTTGCTTGGTTTAACAACTATACCCCGCAACAAAGTGTTGGACTTTATCCAACTGATGGAACCTCTGACGATGTTAGTTATGGCGAACTAGGTATTGCGGCTTTTACCTTTGAGCTAGGCACTTCTTTTTTCCAGCAGTGTAGTGACTATCAAGATACGATAAAGCCAGATAATCTACCGGCATTAATTTATGCAGCCAAAGCAACCGCTTCACCTTACATACTGGCGCATGGCCCAGAGATTACTAATATTGAGCTAAATGGTAGCAACAATAGTATTAGTGTACCCGCAGGAACGGTTATCGATTTAATAGCAACCGCCGATGCAACTCGCACATTATTAGCAACTAACGGTCGCACCGTTAGTAAAGTTGAATACTCTCTTGATACCCCTATTTGGAATGACAATGCCGTTATTGTTG
>CAJQOL010000158.1 GCA_905479925.1 uncultured Kangiellaceae bacterium
TATCGCTACAGCCTTTGTATTATATAGGCTACAGAGGCGTATCAATTTTTCCAATATTTTCCATAACTCGCTATTGGAGAACCACAAATCAAAGAGTTACGAATGATTTGTTACTTCCAGAGGGAATGTCCCCAGAACCCCTCTATGATACGAATATGAATGGGCGAATTACCTGCTCCGAAGCAAGGGCGCACGGAATTGCACCAGTATCTTCAACGCATCCAGCGTATGAGCACATGAATGACGGTGATGGTGATGGGAAAGTTTGTGAATGAATAATTCAGCAGTTCTGCCAAAGTTCTTACTGGCTAATTCCAGATTATGGTTGAAGAATACACTTATAGTTTAATTCACACCATTATCAAACAAGAAGTTGGAGTGATACGCACCAGTTTTTTCATCTTTGATAAAAGCAGCGTTTTTACAACTAACGCTTAAAGCCATGACGACTAACTCTTTACTACCAAGATTTTTCTTTACTAAAGGAATTAGTTCACTTTCAGAAGTTGCGGTATGTCCTTTATTCTTGCGCTGGTACAAAGAATTTTCAACGGCAGCAACAAGCCAATTGTCACTATACTTGGATGCATCAAAAATAATAGCGTATTCATCACCCATATCTTTTCCGTCAGCCATCGCTTTCTTTCTCCAGTCGTTCTATAAAGTCTTCAACACTCTCATCTGGTGATGTAACCAGCTCGTGAACAATTCCTGCATTGGACAGCATCACCACCCTAGCCATGTCAATATAGAACTTGTAAGTCGTCTCAAGATCTTCATGCCCCATTTGATTTCTTAATACTTCTGCGCATGCTGCTACTAAAACGTCAGCAGCGGAGGTGAGTATTTCATCATTGAAGTAATTAATGAGATATTGTGTTGGCCACCAATGTCTAGCATCATAAAATTTTACTTTATCTCTAAATTCAGGGAGTTTCTTCTTAGCAATTAATTTAGCATAATTTGTTCGAGCTGAAATCATTTCTGGCGTTACGGGCACTCCCTCACTGTTTAAAAACAAGATAGATGGAGGTAGTTCCTTTCCGTATTTCTCTTTGTAAAGGAGGGCGCGAGATTGATAAAATGGAGTGATGTAATGCTTCTCCAGCGCACGCAAATCTTGTAGGTTTATCTTGATTACTCTTGTCTTGTTTCCCTTGCTCCCTTCGACAGTGTAATCAACAGTCTTACTGCTATGTTCCATTTCAGAATATGGCATAATGTGCTTATTGATGGATTTACCAAGGTAGGGGAAGCTTTCAAGATCTATTGGCCGCATTGCGGTACCGAGTGAAAGCTTAAACAAGGCTGCGTAGACAGGATCAGGGAAACTTTCGATAAGCGCTTTTATCTCCTTATTGGTTATCAAGCCTTGTGTTTGTTTTTGCCGTGCATACTTGTCCAAAACATTTATGTCGTTTGGATTTATTCTAACCTTGTCTCTTTGTCTTAGGTAATTCAACATACGCCTATTTTTGAAGTTAGCGATCCATGTTGTTAGCTTTATATCCACGCAAGTTACACAACCATTTTCGATTAAGAACCTAAAAAACATTTGAAGTATTTTAGCCTCGTCATATATCGTTTTTGATGTTGGACTAACTTTTTGATTGAGTACTCTTTTAGTTTGCCGCTCCATTTGCCAACGCCTAATATCCCTGTTATCTGCTATAGCATGGTAATCGGCCAAATCTATATCTTTATACTTCTCTTGAGTGGATAAGAAGCGATAGAACATTGATATTATGTTTGCGTATCTACTGCTAGTCTTTATTGAGCTTCGAGTATTTTTGTACAAGAATATATTTGCGTGACTAAGGAGAATACGCCGCCCTTTTAGGTTGGTGACTAGAACGTAATGCGATACGTCACAGCCAAGCTCTTGGCTGTAATAAGTGACTGGAATTCTTGAAATATCTAGCATTCGGTAGGGTTATCTACTTTAGCGATTACAATTTCATTAAACCCATCTGAATCGGTTGGAATGTAGCATTTATCTGCCTGCTCTAGCTCCATCTCGGGAATGTTTCGAAATAAAAATCGTCTATTTATCTTTGTGGTCGTTTCAGAATTGCTGAATTGAATATGTACTGTAATTGGCCTGTTGAATTTCAACCCCTTCACGAATAGCCTTAACTCAGTTCGTGTAAAAATGGGCAGCCTAATAAATATATATGTTTTGTCATCTCGGCATAAGTATTTATCAACAAAACTATCAAAGGAAGAAATATAGCGCTCAATAAAGATAACTACTTTAGAATCATCCAGCTGAGTGAATTTGTTGACTCTACTCAGGGCCCTTTGAATCTTATCTTCTTTCCCATCTTCAAAATCGTCTAAGTCACCGCTACTGATAAACTCCTTAAAAATAGATTTCAACTCCACTTCGATTTTAATTTTCTCAGCGCTAGTGGTGTGTTTATCATGGTCTACAACCGTTTCAGCTTTAGCATTGGTTAATTCCACCTGTAGGCTAGTTATTTGATCCTTTAGGCGCTGATTCTGCAATGCATGTTTTTCAATAGTTAATCTTGTTTTATCACTTTCAAAAAGATTAATGTCGTTATTCATCAAAGTAGTAATAATGCTATTTACTTTTTTGTCGGTATCCGCTTTGTGTTTAGCCTCTATGTGGCTCAGCTGCTCCTGCATTTCTTTAATTGACTTTTGTGCTAAATGCAATAGCTCAGAAGTATCAGAATCTTCATCATTCCCTTTCAACATCTCATCGATACTGAGTTCGCCAGAAATATATGGCTTTAAATGATCGTAGTAACGATTAAATGCTTGCCGAGAAATTCCTGCTTTTTCAGCCACATCGCCGATAAGAAGCTTTTCTACTGGTACCGACAAGTAATGTTCAGCAATGATTTGCTTTAATCTCATTTCAGTTGTATTTGCGCTCACGACGCTACCTCATCAATAACAAAAACATCATTCGAAACTGCTCCGGAGTCTAGATTTTCGAGATGATACTGAGTTCTAGTTATTTTTGCCTCGATGAATTTTGCGGCTTTAACACTCAAGTTATCTACGCTTTCCTCTAATAACCCGGTGTAGAATTCCAAATTATCTTGCAATCCAGATCTGGCGCTTTGAATATAAAATAGTCTTTTACAGTCGTCTTTGCAGTTTGATGGATCAGGCTCAATTAACCCGCTTGCGCCGACTTTATCATCAAGGCAAGGCGGCATATTGGTTTTGCTGAATTTCTCACCTGAAAGACAGTAAGCGCCTGTCGTTATGCGGTGAATATATACTGGCTCTCCTGAATTGAGCATGTACTTCACATATGAATGTATTGAGAGCTTTAATTGCTTACCGGTAAACGTATCAGGCCTTCCAGCAAGCTTTTGGTAGACGCCATTTAGACTTTCGCCAGAATAACTGCCCTTAGCTATGGCAGACACCACATCTACAAAATCGCCAGTAAAGTTTTCTTCGAGCGTGAGAGCCACACTGTTAACAAGGAATGGATTGCGAGCGATATACCTGAGTGTCATTTTGTAGCTCTTATGCCCAAAGAGCATTCTGATAATATCAACATTGCGCTCATTGCGATTGATCAATATTTCAGCAATTGTTTTTCTAAATCTATGAGCGTGAAACCTATCTACGCAAATGTGTTTCTTCATGTCTAAAATGAGGTTTCTAATTAAATTGCCTTGTGATTTTTTTATCACCTTCCTGCCTTTATTGCTTTGAAATAGAAAGTTTTGTTTTTTAAAGTCCCTAAAACTCCTCAATTCTTCAAGCTGCTTGATTGAAGAGCCAACAAATTTGGGCAAGGGGAGGCGGTCTTCTTCACCAAAATAATTTGGGTCTAATGACGTTTTAAAGCGCACTATGTCAACCCAGTATTCGTCCTTCTTTTCATCATAAACAATGTCATCAAAAGTGATATCGTCCATCTCGGTTCTTCGCAGTCCAGTTACAAGGGCGAAGAGAATAAAGATTGCGTTCCGTAGGTGGTCAAGAGCTACCGTATAGGGCGTTACCCATGTGTATGAGCAGAAATAATCTCGATTTGAAAAGGACTTGCCGCAGTCTAATATCTGCGTTCCATCGACTGACTTAGTAAACAATGCTTCAAACTCTTTGTCGTACTCCTTTATGACCCTATAGGTTGAGTCATTAATCCACCTCCCTGTATCACCAATTCTGCATATGTCTTTGTTTACTATAAATTCCTTGGCTTTAGTGATCTCTGGCATTGCTTTTTCCAACCAAAATAAAGAGTATTCAACCATGTCTCTAAGCTCATCTTCATCAAAAGGCCTCCAACTACGAAAATTGCTTTCCCAATGACCTAGAACATCCTTACGGCGTTCGAGAGTATCAATACTTGTGCAATGCAAATTGAGACAATTCTCTTTTGGTATTAATTCTCTCGCCGTCAAAGAAAACCACAAGCGCAAACAAGTGAATAGCCCAAGGTAGTCAGTTATGGTTCCTTTCTCTTTTGCTGTGTCGAGAGCATTATTCAACAAGCTTGGGGTGATTAATGCTAAATCTTCCGGGGTCGCATTTAGCGCATTGCCATTAAAAACATATTTCTCCAAAATGGGATAATGTCCAGTGTAGCTCTTTGTAGTCTTGAAGCTACGTATTGTTCCAAAAGGGTGGAATTGTGGTAGGACGTGATAGGTCAGCATTCTTCTAAGCTCATTACCTCCAGCAATAACGCTTTTAAAATACACATTGATTGGTGCTCCGTTCTCTGGGAGTGAAAGGGACCATTTTTCATCATTATATTTCGAGTAGTCTGAAATCATGAAATCACGGTCAGGAAATTCACTTAGTTTAGTAACCAAGGTATATCCTGCTGCTTGCGCCGTAAGTGGAGTGCTATCTTCTCCAGTAGCTTCAAGCAACGTCTCCATCTCTTCCTGTGCTGCCTCAAGAATAGCTTGTGACAATTCATAGTATTTCCCGCTTTCAGACTCATTCTTAATGCTAGTCTTATTCATCATCAAATATTATCTCTAGGCTGTTTAGATTTCTTGGTAGTAATGGTGAATATCTACGAAGGAATCTTGCCGCTTTTTTTAATGCCTCGTCGTCACCCCACTCATCAAGAATGAATTGAATAATGTCTCGATGGCAATGATTGCGTGAGTTGTACGTTGTCTCATAATCCTGCTCTACAACTTCTAGGATATGCGTGAGCCGCTCCATTAGGTAAGGAAGGGATTCCTCAAAAATACGAACTTGTGAGCAGGCCATGCACTGAGAAATATAATGACATTTATCTCCTTGTTTAACGCTCTTTTTCGCACCTGGCCAGTCAGGCTTGCGTTGGTTTGAGCAGCCCCATAAGGGAGTTTTATGTCCTGGTATGTGAAATATTTTAATTACCAGTGCATCGTCAGATTTATCACTACTACTTCTCTTACCCAAGAGTCCGGTAAATTTCCTCTGTCTTAGTACGTCGACAACGCTTTCTAACTCTGAGCGAAGTCGCTGCCTACGTCCTTGTACTGCTATCCCTGAATTGTCGTAAAATACATCCGTTGTCACTCTATCAGAATGACCTTGCTGCTGAGATATAAGTCCTAATGGGTTATTTTCTCGCTTCCGCATAACCCATGTTGGTCGCAGTCTTCCTTTTATGTCGTCGGCAGTGCGAAGTCGCTCCCCATTGTCGAAAACTTCATATGTTTCAAAAAACTTATTTGCTCCTGCTGCATATGCATTTTGCTTGGTAATTGAAGTATGGCGACCTCCACGACCGCTATTTCCCTTTACCCATTCTGCCCAAGGCCTTAAGCAGAGAAAAATAGGATTGAATTCCGTGTGCATATATTCAACATCTATAGGCCTCGTAGCTAACGGAGCAGAAAGCTCAATTGCCAATTTAATCAGATTGTAAATCGAGTACTTATCTAACCTGTTGCTGATGGCTTTAAATTGCTTGGGGTGGTGATAGGGCTTATCAATCGCTTGAGCTTTGTTTTTTTCAGAAAACACAATTAGCCGATCTGGATCGAGCGCTCCGCTCAATATGTGCTCGTAATTATCACCATCTATTGCCAGTACAGTTTCTTTGTTCCAGCCCGATTGAATCATGATAAAATTAACAATTGCAAACATATCGATGTAGGACGGGTAATACATCGTGAGAAAATCATCCCACGAGGGTAACTTTATTGTTTTACGACCTTTTTCTATGCACCTCATAAATCGATGCATAATCAGCTTTTCTATTGAATCACATTGTTTTTGCGTAATAAAAGTCTTATGGCCGTACGCTTCTGCGAATCCAGATAACCGCACATTGTAGGGATAGTCGATGTTATTTAAAGTCTTGATGGTTCGAGCGAAATCCGGAACCCATGACCTTATACTCCCTTTTCCTCGGCCTAAATATGGATTGGTAGGGGTATCAAGTAAATAATCAGATGATTCTTTATTATATAATTCTCTAAAGCACGTGAGAGCTTTGCTAGGTTCATTTGCTATCGCTATAAAATCTTCTTCTTTAGAGTGCCTAACCTTGAAGAGTATCGCTGATGTTGTTACCTTGGTTCCTTTGTCTAATACTGATTGGAACCAGCGATAGATATTTTTCTTACTGTAATCCGGAAAGCAATCAGAAAGAACAGCTTCCATTTCGTATGGTTCTACACTGTCTACTTTTTTCCTAAATGCCAATTTCCCATAAAGCGAATCAATGTGGCTCTTTAATGCGTTAATTAGCTGTTCTTGTCCATCTTCATATAGTGGCTCGTTTCTTTTTCCCTCAGGTATTTCAACTGATGGTAGCTGCAGGTCAATTATAGTAGGGCACAACAATGAAACGCGCTTTATTGCACCACTAATTGTGGCAGCGTACTCAGCCCTATGACCATTTTTTAGAACAAAGTTGTGAAATAAATTAAATATTTCGTGATTAATGCATTCGAGTGTTCTTACTTGTAGCGCAGTAGGATGCCTTTCATTGTGATAAGACACGAAGTCAAACAAAATATTGATTGATTGCCTTAGTCTATATATAGCCGAATAGTAAGCTTGTTCTGAATAGAGAATGAAAATATAGTGAATTTTATAGCTGAGTTCGCAGTCAGAGCGAAATTGCGGATGTTCGATATAATTACATTCAATCGTTCTACCACAGTAACTCTCAACACTTTTATGGCTAAGATAAGATTTATGCGGCAAATTATTATCCAAGGTCGTAGGAATTAGATTCAGAGCTTGGCAGGTGCTCCTGACATTGCTGGTTAACTGCTACAGCAAGCTCTTTTAGCGTGCCATTGTTGTGAATCGTGACATCACCTTCCTTTACTGAAATGCCTAACTCCGAGCAATGTACATTAACCACCTCTCTGTCATCACGAAGGATATGCCAAATTTGTCCACCGTTTTCTCTTATGAAATCAGCTTCGTTTTCGTAACGGATATCCTTTACTATGGCAATCTCACTTTCGATTTTAGGGACACCTGTCGTTGGCAACGAAAGAGGGCGCTGTGAGCGCAATTCAAAATAATTTGGGTAAGTTTCAAGAGCGAATTTTTCGAGAATATCAAACATCTCATTAGGTGAAAGATTCCAGAATTCATCTTTAGTGTCAGCGCTATTAAGATCCCAAGTTTGAGTTGTGTTTAGGCCAAATATTGCCTGAGCTCCTAGTTTAAATGGGGCTTTTGGGTCTTTAAGATCAGCTGAATGACATTTTCCTGAATTTGGAATGGAGTCTGAGAATGCTCGCTCTGCACGTTTTAACCAATGATCTTGGTCGTATTCTCTCATCCAGCCAGTGCCAATTAGCTGAAAAAATTGTCGAGCTGATCGCTGCCAATGATCGATAACATTTTCTTTCGAATCGTCACACCAGACTTCAGAATGAGTTAATCCAAATAGAGCTTGGCAGCCAACCTTAACGGGATCAGCAAAAGCGTATGCTGTGATATTTGGATTCTTCAACATGAATGTTGCGACGGTATCCTTACCTGATCTGGCTTTCGCTGCTAATCCTATCAATGTTTTCATTTTATACTCCAAAGCAAAATGCGATACTCTTTTAAAACCTTCACAAGGAATTCCTATAATTCACTATTAAATGTTTACGTTATAGCTAGATAGTAATATAATAACAATATGTTTACATAAAATAAAATAATAATACAAGATGCTAGCTATGCTTATCAAGGTGGGGGTAGAGGGATTTCTACCGATCGTATTGCTTCGCTTGAACAATGGTGCTTAAACGGTTTTAAACCTGATCTAACGCTATTGTTAGATATGTCTGTTGAAGAAGGGATTAAGCGAACTCAATCGCGAGGGAAAGCAGATAGATTTGAAACTGAGAAAATGGACTTTTATGAAGCGATTAGGCGGGCGTACTTAGCCCGTGCAAAGGCTGAGCCTCAGCGCATTAAAGTTATTGACGCTTTCCCTGCTGTTGAAACCGTACAGTCTGATATTGTTGCCGTATTACGAGAGTCGATAGAATCTTTAGGCCTTTGAAGTTTGTATGTCAGTCGATCAGCGATTAATTAGCATCCAAGCTAAATAAAACTTATGTGTCCAAGGGGTAGGGGCTTATTAATAATATTATGAATACCGATTCAATAGATGCAACTGATGTAGCTTCAGCATCTTGGCTCCAAGAGTCTTTTGAACAGCTAAAACAGGCTTTTGACCAGTGGAAAATCGCTCACGGAATTCTAATGGCCGCGCCAAAAGCTTCTGGGAAACGCGCGCTCGCAAAAGCATTTACCCAATCTGTGCTCTGCGAGACAAGTGCTTCTGGCAGTTTAAATAAAGCCTGCGGTCTCTGTAAATCGTGCCAGCTGGTCGCCGCACAAACTCACCCAGATCTAACTAACGTTGATTGTTTGGTCGACGCTAAGGGCAAACAAAAGCAATCGATTGGGATTGACCAAATCCGACAGTTAAACGCAAAATTGGTTGAAACGGCGCAGCTGGGTAAATGGCGTCTAGCGGTTATTTTTTCGGTTGAGAAAATGACGAGAGGTGCTTTTAACGCGTTGTTAAAAACGCTTGAGGAGCCGGGCAGAGATACATTGTTAATTTTGTTAGCAGATAATATCTATCAAGTACCCGCAACAATTAGAAGTCGATGTCAGGTTATTTCTTTAAAATTGTCTCAGGATAAATTGGTGCCCTGGCTGATCACTCAAACAAACTGTGACAACAATACCGCGGTCGAAGCGTTAAACTATTGCAGTTTTGCGCCCTATGAAGCGCTTAATTTTATTAATCAAAACCGTCTCGCTTTCTTTAACGGTTTGAGAAACGATTTAGACACGCTGCTTGCAACTCGAATAACGCCGCAGGAGTTCGTGGCTAAATATGCCGATGACGAGTCCGTTTTATGGCGTTATATTGCTGATTACTTTCAACGAGTACAATTGCAACTTTTAAGCGGTACAAATAGCCAGTATCAGAGCCTAAACCCAAGAAGCCCAAGCGAGCTCTATCAGCAGCTTATCGAAATGAATAGAGGACAAAGTGCGGGTAGCAATTTACAAGCTCGCTTGCAGTTAGAAGGTATTTTGAGCCAATGGTTTGAAATAGGCAGAAAAATAGTCCATTATTCAAGTAGTTAATTGATTTAGGAAATTCAGATCTATGTCAGGTCCAGCGGTTGCACCCAAACATGGTATTTTACAGCTAACCATTAAAGATAAAGGTGCTTTGTACGCAGCATATATGCCATTTATTAAAAATGGCGGGCTTTTTATCCCTACTAATAAAAAGTATTCCTTAGGTGATGAAGTATTTATGCTTTTAACCTTGATGGATGATAGCGATCGGCTTCCTGTCGCAGGAAAAATTATTTGGATTACACCCAAAGGCGCTCAAGGCAATAAAGCTAGCGGGATTGGAGTTCAATTTAGCGAGCAAGACAAAGGCGTTACCCGAAGCAAGATAGAGACACATTTAGCAGGCGTCCTTGAATCCGAACGTATAACCCATACTATGTAATCTGATTAAAAATATCATTCGATATAGTCATTTGTTAGAATACGCATTTACTAGATACTCACTTAGTAGAAACGAATTTTCTAATACCTATTTAGGTTAGCTCATTGTTTTGCAGAGTGATAACCAGCCTAATTAACCATTTAAAACTTTAAAAGAAATTCCAATGTTAGCAGACTCGCACTGTCACTTAGACAGAATTGACCTTGAGCCATTCGACAATAGTTTTGAAAAAGCTATCGGTGAAGCCAATAAAAAAGGGGTTACACATTTTCTTTGTGTGGCTATTAACACCGAAAATCAGCAAGCAGTAATCGATATTGCTGAATCTCATCCCAATATTTACGCTTCTGTGGGCGTGCATCCGCTGTATACAAAGGGAGAAACAGCAAGCGTTGACTCTTTATCGCAAGTTGCAGCACATCCTAAAGTGGTCGCTATTGGCGAAACGGGACTCGATTACTTTTATGATGAGGAAAGCAAAGAGAAACAATTATCGCTGTTTCGCACCCATGTTCAGGCTGCTGTTGAGGTTGGTTTGCCTTTGATTATACATACCCGCGACGCTAGAGAAGATACCATGAAGGTGTTGAAAGAAGAGGGAGCTGATAAAGTTGGCGGAGTATTGCATTGTTTTACCGAGTCTTTGGAAATGGCGTTAGAAGCAATTAAGATGGGCTTCTATGTATCGTTTTCTGGAATTGTAACCTTTAATAACGCGTCGGAGCTCCGAGAGGTTGCTAAACGAATTCCGGCTGATCGAATCTTAGTTGAGACAGATAGCCCTTATTTAACGCCCAAACCATACAGAGGAAAGCCAAATTCACCCATGTATGTGAGCGAGGTAGCAAAGTGCCTGGCAGAGCTTCGCGGCGTTGAGTACCGTGACTTTTGCGAACAAACGACTCAAAATTATCTTAATTTGTTCAAAATAAAGGCTGGTGATTAGAGGATGATGAGAATTCAATAGGCAAAAAAATCCCAGGCTCTTTCGATTACCTGGGTAGGGGAAGTCTATGCTTCAAAATCTCTAAAGTTGAGTAAACTAACTAAACCAAGGAATAACGCAAATTTAATCTTGATTAATTTAAACTTAGTCCAACTCGCCAATTTTTCCAGTTAAACTTCCTATTTTCTTGTTCGATAATCTAAAAAACAATTTATTTAGGCGTTTTAGCTATTAAAACGTCGCTAAATTCTATTGTTTATTGAGTCTGACGGGTTGACTCATAGATATCAAAATCTTTATCTCCATGTCCAACGACACCATCTTTGTTCCAAGGTAAATCGCGATACGGGCTTGCGTCGCTGGTTCCCATAAAGGGGTATTTTTTTATGTCAAAATAGGGCGAGTAATCGAAATCAGCAGGTGTGTAAAGTCTGGTGTTTCTTGGGATCAGTTCAATGTCGTCGGGCCCGTGGCGTCTAAATAAAGGTAGAATCGGGTAGTGAACGGAATAGAAAGCCTCCGCAATCATTGCCGAGCATACCGTTTTAGTTGTTTCATCTGGGCGGCGAGTAAATAGCGTTGAACGCCATCTCCTCGGCAAAATACGCCACGGAAAAATAAACCTAGCCAGGTCAAACAGCTGTCTAACGTTGTAGGCGACACCTAGTTTGTTGATGCAGTAATGAACGACGTTTTGTGCGTCTTGGGCAGACAAAGTTGATGCCCGGCACACTCTTAAGTTGTCTTTCATGTAATCAGTTAAGGGAGTAACGATAATGCCTTCTCCCAGTATGCCTTCAACCAACAATTGGGTATCAGGGGAGGCGTCATAATACTCTAGTAATCGCTCTCGATCTTTCTCATCTTTGATATCATGAATTCTACCGACATAGATAGCAGAATGAGACCAGCGGCTTTGGGTAATGATTCTTATAACGTCAGATACACGACTACGTCCTTCAACGAGTAAAACGTCACCAGGCCTTATTCCATGACTTAATTTTTCAAAATCACATATCGGAAAGCTCGATGGTGGCGTTTCGTTATTAAGCCAATTTTCAACTCTGCTGCGCAATGACATAAAGCAAACTTTTTATAGTTAATATACTTATAGTATAGCTGACTAACAGGTCGGCTCACTACAAATAAATGCTTGTTTTGCTAGCGTAATTTGGGCATTTTGGCTAGACTAGCCGTTCAAATTTTAGCTCACAAATTAAACAGACGGTTGACGATTATGCCAAGTGATATATGGGACGATATTTTGCTGTTAGATCAACAGCTTACCGAAGAAGAACGTATGATTCGAGATATGGCTCGTAATTATGCTCAAGAAAAGTTGATGCCAAGAGTTTTGGATGCAAATCGCAACGAGAACTTTGATCCAGCCATTATGCGAGAGATGGGGGAGTTAGGTTTATTGGGTTCAACGATTCAAGGGTATGGCTGTGCAGGCGTTAGTTATGTCGCCTACGGATTGGTTTCGCGCGAAGTAGAAAGAGTCGATAGCGGTTACCGTTCAGCATTAAGTGTTCAGTCAAGTTTGGTGATGTACCCTATATACAAGTATGGATCTGAAGAGCAACGTCAAAAGTATCTGCCAAAACTGGCTACTGGTGAATATATTGGGTGTTTTGGTTTAACCGAACCAGATAGCGGTTCTGATCCAGCAAGTATGAAAACCCGGGCTACAAAAGTGGACGGCGGTTATAAGATCTCAGGATCCAAAATGTGGATTACTAACTCGCCAATATCTGACGTGTTTGTTGTTTGGGCTAAGAATGACGATGGTATTATCTGCGGGTTTATTCTTGAAAAAGGAATGGAAGGACTCTCGGCGCCAAAGATTGAAGGTAAATTTTCCCTTAGGGCTTCAATTACCGGCGAGATAGTAATGGACGAGGTTTTTGTCCCTGAAGAAAATATGTTCCCTGAAATTAGAGGCCTTGGCGGTCCGTTCGGTTGCTTAAACATGGCTCGTTACGGCATTTCTTGGGGAGCGATTGGTGCTGCGGAATTTTGCTGGCATGGTGCTCGAACCTATGGCCTTGACCGAAAACAATTTGGACGACCACTAGCGTCAAATCAGTTGTTTCAGAAAAAATTGGCGGACATGCAGACTGAAATTAGCTTAAGTCTTCAAGGCTCTTTGCAGGTAGGGCGTTTAATTGACCAGAAAGCATTCAAACCAGAAATGATATCTTTGGTTAAACGTAATGCTTGTGGCAAAGCGTTAGAAATTGCTAGAAACGCAAGAGATATGCATGGTGGTAATGGAATTAGTGATGAATTCCATGTCGTTCGTCATATGATGAACCTTGAAGCAGTAAACACCTACGAAGGTACCCATGATATCCATGCTCTGATCTTAGGACGTGCGCAAACCGGTATCCAAGCGTTTAAGTAGTTTTATCACTTATATTAGCTGTTTGGTGTAATGCTAAGCAGAAGAAAGCCGAGTTTATCTCGGCTTTTTTGATTGCCAAGCTATTTCCAAAATTCAACATTTAACACATTGATTTACAAACGCTTGTTGTTAAATGACACAAAACGGTTGAAATTATTCGAAATTGAGCGTATCTATTACTATAGTCGCGTTGAAATCACCAAAAATGCGAACTTAATTGAGTTTTATGTGGTCAAAAGGTTTAAGTTAGGCTCAAACGGTGCTTTTAAGTGATTTTATAATGCGCAGTTAGAAAAAACTAAGCTTAAACAAAACTAATCAAGAAATAAGGGTTATTTAATGAAGTTGTTTAAACGCTCTTCCCTGAGAATTTCCATTTTATCAACAATTGCAGTTTTTGGTCTCGGTCACCTAGCTTTAACGACCCATGCTAATAACGTCACTGCGACAGATACTAACAACATCGATAGCATTATTAAGCGTGGTGAGTCTTTGGACTTGTCACCGATGCCAAAGCATCTGAGATCTAGCCGTTTCATCGCTTATTATATGAAAACAAGCCACTATAAAAAGCAGGTTTTGGACAATAATCAATCGGCTAAGGTACTCGACAATTTTATTGAGCTTTTAGACGCAAATAAGGCCTATTTCTTGGCCTCGGACATAGAGTCATTTGAGCGCTATCGCTATAAAATGGATGATGCTATTTGGACAGGTTTAGTTCAACCTGCTTATCATATATATAGCGTATTTAAACAGCGGCTTCACGAGCGAAACGAGTTCGCGCTATCGGTTCTTAAACGAGACCTCGATTTTGATCAGAAACAAGAATACCAATACGACCGAGAGGACGCGCACTGGGCAACGACATCTGCCGAATTAGATGCGTTTTGGTTAACCCGAGTAAAAAGTGACGCGCTTAACCTGTTGCTTGCTGACAAAGAGCTTGATAAAACAAAGGAATTGTTAGAAAAACGTTATAAAGCTTCAATGCGAAGAATGGAACAAATAAATAGCGAAGACGTCTTTAGCTACTTTATGAACGCCTATGCGACTACCGTAGATCCTCATACTTCCTATTTTTCACCTAGAACCGCTGAAAATTTTGATATCGACATGAAGCTGTCTTTGGAAGGAATTGGTGCCGTTCTTCAAGTCGATGACGTTTATACAAAAATAACAACCATCGTTAGCGAAGGTCCCGCTGATAAGTCAGGAAATCTGTCGGTAGATGATCGCATTATATCGGTTGGTCAAGATAACGAGCCGCTAGTTGATGTGGTTGGTTGGAGACTTGATGATGTTGTTGCATTAATTCGTGGAAAGGCGGGTAGCATTGTTCGATTGGAAATTGAGCCAGCAAACGCTAGCGTGCAAGGCCAAACCGAGGTGATATCAATTGTTCGTGAAAAAGTTAAACTTGAAGAGCAAGCGGCCAAATCCGAGGTGATAGAAATTCAAGACGGCGCTAAAACCCTCAATATTGGGGTGATTGATTTGCCAAAGTTCTACGTTGACTTTGACGCTAAAAACTCCGGCGATAGAGATTACAAGAGTACCACCAAAGATATCAGAAAGTTGATAGAAAGTATGAAGGCCGACAACAATATTGAGGGTCTTGTTATTGATTTAAGACGCAATGGCGGTGGCTCGCTTAGCGAAGCGATTGGGTTGACCGGTTTGTTCATTGATCAAGGGCCGGTAGTTCAAGAAAAACGCCTCCAGGGAAAAGTCATGGTGCTTAGGGACCGTGACGCTGGAGTTGCTTGGGATGGTCCTTTAGCTGTATTGGTTAGTGGTTCTAGCGCTTCGGCTTCGGAAATTTTTGCCGGCGCAATTCAAGATTATGACCGAGGTCTAATTGTTGGTGAGCAAACCTTTGGTAAGGGAACGGTTCAGAATATTATCGACTTAAATTATCAACTAGGCTACGACGATCGTTCGGCAGGCGCACTAAAGCTGACGATTGATAAGTTCTATCGGATTACCGGTGAAAGTACGCAGTTGAAAGGCGTTGTACCAGATATTAATTTCCCAGACCCAATTTCAAGAGAAGACTTTGGTGAAGCGAGTTATAAGTCAGCATTGCCTTGGGATACGATCCGTGCTGTTAATTATCAAAAGGTTAATAGAGTGGGCAGTTACGTTGAACAACTAACTAAAATGCATCAAGCACGAGTTAAACAAGACCAGGAGTTCCAATATATTGTTAAAGATATTGATGAGCTAAACGTAAGGCGTCAAGAAACTACCGTTAGCCTTAACTTCCAAACGCGTAAGAATGAGCGTAAAGAGGTTAAAGAGAAAAGGTTGGAGCGTGAGAACCTTAGAAGAAAAGCAATGGGTAAAGAACCATTGTTAGCCATTGACGATGATACTGAGTTGGTTGATGTTAAAGACGTTAAACTTAATGAGGCGGCTAATATCTTGAACGACCTTATAAAGTTAAAAGCCCAGTCAGGACTTGTTCAGCTTTCTACGGCCTCGCCTAAGTCTTGAGCCAATAACTTATAGATTGCTGAAACGAAAAGGAGCATATTGCTCCTTTTTTATTGTTTGAGTTTATTAATTTTCTTTAAATAGGACTGCTGTCTCCGGTGATACTTTTAGTTTTACTAATATTGCTGAGGTTGACGGTAAAAGGATAAGGTCACTAGAAAACTGGGACTCTCTAGCCGAAAAACCAAACCAGCACATAGAAAAACTGAAAATGAACAAAGTAAATATGAATACTATAACGTCCAGACCAACAGAGTAAGTCAGATACCCAGTGAGTTGATCTAAATGTCTTAAACCAGCTCGCGATACCTTTCTCAAATATTAGATAACCGGCAAAAATCCCGAAACAGACGATACCAAACCAAGGAAATAGTGGCGCGAAATCATCGGTTCGTTGTCTTACGCTCGATAGACCAGTCCATTGTGTTACTGAGCTATCAAACAGATTGTGTTTATATATTATCCCAACTAACACAAAACTAACGGCAAGTAATAGGTTTACAACTTTCAAGCGGCAGAGTAACAAACCAAGAATACTACTCACAAAGATTAAATGCAGAATGCCAAAATAAACGTAGTGGCCAGGCCTAATCGCATAACTAAAGCCGGTGATCGCCATAGCATAGACGATGAGCAAAGCGAGCCTTCGAAAATATGCCTTACTAAGTAGCTTGTTTCGAGAAGACAAATATAGACCGATTCCAACAAGGCTTAGGAAAAGAAAAACAATCAATGTACGAAAGCTTATCCAGAAAGGTTCAATAGAGAATTTCGCTTGGATAATATCAAGTTGCGCTAAACCAAAACAGAAGTGATAAATTAGCATTAGCACAATTGCAATACCACGAATGAAGTCTAGCGATTGGTATCGTTGATTAGTTACTTGGGAACCCATAATCTTGTTTGATATTCCTATACGGTGTGTACTTTAACCACTGCAAATTTGTTAGTAATTTATCTCGATCGACGAATTACTAAATCGGACTAACTAATTGTTTTTAGGCGACATCTCATGTGATAAGATTATTAACATTTTATATACTATGGTTGTCAATATGAACAGTATAACACTCAAAAGCGGATTGCTATTGCTATTGATTATCAGCAGTTTTATCAATGCCCAAGCCGTTAAGGTTAAAGAGCATTCTGAAGGGTGGAAGCCGTTTGTAGCTGATGACGTATTACCACCTCTTATTGGTTTTAAAGGCGAAAGCGAGTCATATATCCAGCCAGCCTCAAACCCTTGGCAAACCTTTTCGGAGAAATCTGGGCTTACGGCCACACCTAATTATCAGCAAACCATGCAATATACTAAACGATTACTCAAAAGTGATAACCGATTGCAGCTGGTAACACTTGGAACCAGTCCTCAGGGACGAGATATTGTTATGCTGGTTGCTTCTAAAGATGGTGCGAAAGATGCGGTTTCGCTAACAAAAAACAACAAGCCAACACTTTTAATTCAGGCTGGAATTCATTCGGGAGAGATTGATGGTAAAGATGCAGGACTCATGCTGCTAAGGGATATAGTTCATGGCGGCAAAGGCCATTATTTGGATTCTGTAAATATTCTTTTTGTACCCATCTTAAATGTGGATGGACACGAACGTATATCTGAATTTAACCGTGTAAATCAGCGAGGGCCAGGTAACATGGGGTGGCGAACTAATTCGCTGAACCTTAACTTAAATCGTGATTATAGTAAGCTTGAAACTATTGAATTGCGAGCGGTTATCGAGGCTATCAATCAGTGGCAACCGAGCTTGTATTACGATGTCCACGTCACGGACGGTGAGGATTATCAATATGATATAACCTACGGCTACAACGTACCTTACGGTGAGTCTCCCAATATTGCAGCCTGGCTTGATTCGTATCTTAAACCAACCGTAAATAAAGCACTGAAGGATAAAGGACACCTCGGCGGACCATTGACGTTTGGTATTGACTCTAAGGAATTTTCTAAAGGTATTGTTGGTTGGAGCGCCTCACCGCGGTTTTCAAATGGTTATGGTGACTATAGAAACCTACCGACTGTGCTAGTTGAGAATCATTCGCTTAAACCCTATAAACAACGAGTTTTAGGCACCTACGTTTTATTGGAATCCACTTTACAGATTTTAACTCAGCACGGCAAAGGTTTAATTGAAGCTACCAACAAGGATAAAAGCCGTCGCCCTAGCGAAATTGTTGTAGCATGGGATGTTAACTTTGATAAACCACAGAAAATGGATTTTTATGGGATGGACTATGAGAAAAAGAATGACAAGCTAACTGGATTGGATTTTATAGCGTGGAAGGGAAAAGCAAAGCTATATGAGCAACTACCAGTTTTTGTTATGAACAAAGTAAAACAAAAGGTTGCTGTGCCTCAATTCTATTGGATTCCTGAACAATACCACACGGTGATCGAGCGTTTGAAATCCCATGGTATTTTAATGAC
>CAJQOL010000159.1 GCA_905479925.1 uncultured Kangiellaceae bacterium
TGATTGGTAAAAAATTCGCCACCAGGGACAATCAAGGTGCTAACTACATTAGCGAAATAGAGTTTAAAAATGCCAATGAAGCTTATTGGGGGTCTGACTATCTTCACATTTGGCAAAGGGTAAAACATAAGGACAAATTAATTGGCGTTGTTTATCTGAAAATATCCACCCGCTCCTTTAAACAGACTATCAGCGGATATATGTACACTAGCGTTGCCATATTACTGATATTATTTGGGTTGACTTATCTGGTAGCTATTAAGTTACAAAAGCAAATCTCCGAGAGGCTAGTCGAGCTAGACCTGCTCAGTCGGGAAGTCAGCCAAAGCGGTAATTATTCGATTCGTGTACCTCGCTATGGTGACGATGAGATTGGTTCCCTCGCCCGCTCATTTAATCTAATGCTAGAAACCATTGAAGTTAACCAATTAGAAAGAGACAAAGCGAACCAAGCTTTGCACCTAAACCGACGTCGTTTAGAACGAGCGGTAAAAGATCTGCAATACTTGGCCAACTATGACTCCTTAACCCAGCTACCCAACCGCGCGCTGTGTATGGATAGAATCAAATATGCACTAAAGAGTGCCTCTAGGGCAAAGTCGCTGGTTGCTATTCTTTTTCTCGATCTCGATCATTTCAAAGACGTTAATGATTCTCTCGGACATGCCGTTGGTGACCAACTATTAAAATCAACCAGTCAAAGGCTTCAGGAAAAAATACGCTCAGAAGACACATTAGCGAGACTTGGCGGAGACGAGTTTGTCATCATCTTGAACAATTTGAGCGAAACTGAAAGCGTCATCAATATTGTTGAAAAGATAGTAGTGAGCTTTGAAGAGCCCTTTAAATTGTCTAACTATGAAGTTAATACCACCGTTAGCATCGGAATCTGCATGTACCCCACCGACGGTCACGATGTTGACTCACTAATGAAGGCTGCTGATGCGGCTATGTACAAAGCAAAAGAAGTCGGTCGTAATACCTATGAATTTTACCAAGCAGATCTTAACCAAGTCGCCAACCGCCGCCATCAAGTCGCTAATGAGCTACGAAATGCAGTTAAAAATAATGAGCTATTCCTAGTTTTTCAGCCTCAATTAAACCTTAGTAGCAACCAAATCAAGAGTGCGGAAGTGCTAATACGTTGGTCAAGCCCCGTATTAGGGAATATAAGCCCCGCTGAATTTATCCCAATTGCAGAAAGCACCGGTCTTATTAAAGATATTGGTGATTGGGTTTTAGAAAATGCCTGCAAGACGTTGTTTGACTGCCTCAATCAGGGCCTAGAAGTTCGGCTAGCGGTAAATTTATCCGCCATGCAATTTAAACAAGCAGATCTAGCAACCCAAATTGCTACCACCCTTAAACGGCACAGAATCCCTCCCAAATATATCGAAGTTGAAATTACCGAAAGTATGTTAATGAGAGACGTTCACAAAGCGATTGAAGTTTTAGAGCGTATTAAAGAAATGCAAATTCGAATTGCCATTGATGACTTTGGTACCGGTTATTCCTCTTTGTCTTACCTACGACGTTTTCCATTAGATGCGTTAAAGATTGACCAATCGTTCGTTGATGAATTAGTCGTTGATAATGACGATACCGCCATAACCATGGCAATTATATCAATGGCCAAGAGTTTGCGTTTGGAGGTTATTGCCGAAGGGGTTGAAACCCAACAGCAGTTAGACTTTTTACGGGACAATGATTGCGATGATATCCAGGGTTATCACCTTTCCAAACCGCTAAAAGAGCAAGACTTTAAGTCATTTCTGCTGGCACAAAATAACCGATAGTTAACGCGCCGGAGATAAAATAACTCTACCCACTACCGTCGAGCCCTATTTTCCTGGGCTAATTGATTGAAAAGCCTTAAAAACCAGTTGAAAGTCACCTATCAGTCAGGTAAGATTTGCGCCCTTTTGCCTGTGCTGCTAATAAAAAATTGGATTTTGTCGATTAATGAGCTCTGTAAGAAAAAAGTTGATAGCTGGAAATTGGAAAATGAACACCAATCGTTCGAGCGCTATTCAACTAGCAAGCCATGTGGTTGCTTCTTCGGTTGGTTCTGACAATGCTAATTTATTAATTTGCGTGCCGGCGATACATCTTGCGGATGTAAGTAAGCTTGTTGCAAACAGTAAAGTAGTATTAGGTGCTCAAGACGGTCACTGGTTGGAAAGCGGAGCTTTTACCGGCGAGTTAAGTATGAGTATGCTGAAGGATTACCAAGTAGAGTATGTGCTAGTTGGTCATTCTGAGCGACGAGAAATGTTTGCAGATGACAATCAACGTGTTGCGCTTAAATTTGAAGCTGCGTTGAAAAATGGATTAACGCCCATACTATGTATCGGTGAGACACTGCAACAACGCGAACAATCAGAAACGTTGAACGTTTTAATATCGCAGTGTGAAGCAGTGGTTGAGCAAGTAGGCATACAAGCTTTTGAGAACGCCTGTGTTGCGTACGAGCCAATTTGGGCTATAGGGACGGGGAAAACAGCCTCGCCCGAGCAAGCCCAAGAAGTACATAATGAACTAAGAGCGTGGTTCGAAAAACAAGACTCGACAATTGCGGCGGGTTTACAGATTTTATATGGTGGCAGCATGAATGCCGGCAATGCGAAAGAACTATTATCGCAAGCCGATATTGATGGTGGCTTAATCGGTGGAGCTTCATTAAAAGCCGATGATTTTTTAGACATTTATTCTGCGGCAGGATAAAAAATGCAAGAAACAATTTTAATTATCTATCTCGTTGTATCAATCGTTTTGGTTGGTATTATTCTTTTACAACAAGGAAAGGGCGCTGAAATGGGTGCATCTTTCGGGGCAGGTGGCGCAAATACAGTGTTTGGTGCCGCGGGTTCTGGCAATGCGTTAACCAAAGCGACAACCATATTAGCAATCTTATTTTTCGCTATTGCTATGGCTATCAGCTATCAAAACTCAGCGCCAGCTGTTGTGGTTGATGAAGTATTTGATGAAATGCCAGCAGTTGAGAAGAAATCAATTGAATCTCAGTTACCAACTGACAATACAGGCGGCATTGATTCAGAACTTCCACCAGCAGACCCAGAAGCAGCTAAGCAAGAAGCTGCTGATAAAGTTGAGGCAGCCAAGGAAGACGCAACAAAAAAAGTAGATGACGCTACCAAAGCCGCTGACGAAGAAAAAGACAAAAGCGGCAACGGACAGTAATGTTACCAAATAGCCCTTATAAAGCCGAAGTGGTGGAATTGGTAGACACGCTATCTTGAGGGGGTAGTGACCTTATGGTCGTGCCGGTTCAAGTCCGGCCTTCGGCACCAAATATAAACCGTCTTAATTGACGGTTTTTTTATGCTTAAATTTCGTTCAACGATAGACAATATTATCCTAAATCGCGTAAAATAAGCCAGTTTTGCCAAACGGGCAAAAAAGTTAAAAAAATACTAGTGAGCGGAAGCGGTTTTTAGCCTTTTCCGCTTTTTATTAGTAAAAATATTAATTAGGTAGCACAGCCTTTAGCTGTATTTATCGCTAATCAATTGAGTTAATTTCTGCTTATGTCAAATTCTATACCTTGCCTTTCTAGCTCAAACAAACCAGCCATATTGGTACTAGAAGACGGTAGTGTTTTTCGCGGTGCATCAATCGGTGCAGACGGTGTATCCGTTGCCGAAGTTGTTTTTAATACAGCCATGACTGGCTATCAGGAAATCTTAACCGACCCTTCCTATGCAAAACAAATGGTCACTTTAACCTATCCACACATTGGAAATACCGGAGTAAATTCAGAGGATGTTGAGTCTAATAATGTTTGGGCTGCAGGTTTAATTATTAGAGACCTGCCAATTCTTGCTAGTAATTGGAGAATGGAAAAAACCTTGCAAGAGTACCTTGTCGAAAATAACGTACAAGCTATTGCTGAAATTGATACCCGCCGATTAACACGCATATTACGCACAAAAGGGGCTTTGTCAGGATGTATAATTGCTGGCGAAGCCGCCGATCTAGCGGATGCAGAAGCGACCGCGAAGAACAACGCCGATGGGTTCGATGGACTTAAAGGCCTAGACTTAGCAAAAGAAGTGAGCGTTACAGAAAGCTACCAATGGGATCAAGTCAATTGGGATTTAGAAAAAGGTTATCAAACACTGGGGGAATCTGAGCAAAACTATCATATTGTTGCCTATGATTTTGGCGTAAAGAAAAATATCCTCAGAATGCTGGCCGAAAGAGGCTGTCGAGTAACCGTTGTTCCAGCGCAAACCGATGCTAAAACAGTGCTAGATATGGAACCCGACGGTATCTTTTTATCAAATGGTCCTGGTGACCCAGAGCCTTGTACTTACGCTATCGATGCAATCACCGAATTCCTGAACACGGACATACCAGTATTTGGCATATGTCTCGGTCATCAACTGCTAGCACTGGCCTCCGGCGCAAAAACGTCTAAGATGAAGTTTGGCCACCACGGTGCCAACCATCCGGTAGAGAATCTTGAACAAAACACTGTTCTCATTACTAGCCAGAATCATGGCTTTGCCGTTGAAGAAGATACTCTTCCAGAACATTTGAAAGCAACGCATAAATCATTGTTTGACGGAAGTTTGCAAGGTATAGCGCATACCGATAAGCCCGCTTTTGGTTTTCAAGGACACCCTGAAGCTAGCCCCGGACCGCATGATGCAGCTCCGCTGTTTGACCATTTTATTGAATTGATAAAGCGACGACAGTAATTTTGTAGATTGATTAAGATTTCTTCCGACAACATGAATTTAGTGATGCGGAAACCATTTTTGTTTATTAGTAATATATTAACGGTAATAATAAATGCCTAGACGTTCTGACATAAAAAGCATATTAATTCTTGGCGCTGGCCCAATCATAATTGGTCAAGCGTGCGAATTTGATTATTCGGGCGCCCAAGCCTGTAAAGCACTCAAAGAAGAAGGTTATCGAGTTATTTTAGTTAACTCCAACCCTGCAACCATCATGACTGATCCGGAAATGGCGGATGCAACCTATATAGAACCAATTCATTGGGAAGTGGTTGCCAAGATCATCGAAAAAGAAAAACCGGATGCAATATTACCGACCATGGGTGGACAAACCGCTCTTAATTGCGCCCTTGATTTAGCCTCTAGAGGCGTTCTCGAAATTCACAATGTTGAAATGATTGGCGCCAATCGCGAAGCAATTGATAAAGCAGAAGATAGAGAAAAATTTGCCAATGCCATGAGAAAAATTGGCCTGGACATGCCAAAAGCAGGAATTGCTCATTCAATGGATGATGCCCGCAGAGTGCAGAAAGAAGTAGGTTTTCCTTGTATTATCCGCCCGTCATTTACTATGGGTGGAACCGGTGGAGGGATAGCCTATAACCGCGAAGAGTTTGATGAGATCTGTGTTAGAGGGCTAGACCTATCGCCAACCAGCGAGCTACTAATCGATGAATCACTTATTGGTTGGAAAGAATATGAAATCGAAGTTGTTCGAGACAAAAACGACAACTGCATAATTATCTGTTCAATTGAAAACCTTGATCCAATGGGTGTCCACACTGGAGACTCAATCACCGTTGCACCGGCTCAGACGCTTACCGATAAAGAATACCAAATCATGCGAAATGCTTCGCTTGCGGTACTTAGAGAAGTTGGTGTAGAAACCGGTGGTTCAAACGTGCAGTTTTCGGTAAACCCGGAAAATGGTCGCATGATTGTTATTGAAATGAACCCAAGGGTTTCTCGCTCTTCTGCTCTGGCTTCAAAAGCGACTGGCTTTCCAATTGCCAAAATAGCCGCCAAATTAGCGGTAGGTTATACCCTTGAAGAATTACAAAACGACATTACTGGCGGCTTAACTCCAGCCTCATTTGAGCCGAGTATCGATTATGTAGTTACCAAGATACCTCGATTCAACTTTGAAAAATTCCCAAATTCGGACGGCACCTTAACCACTCAAATGAAGTCGGTTGGTGAAGTCATGGCAATTGGTCGCACTTTCCAAGAGTCAATGCAGAAAGCGCTGCGTGGTTTGGAAACCGGAGCCAATGGGTTTGATCCACTATTAAACACGGAAGATGACCATTGGAAAGAAAAACTACGCCATAATCTACAAGTTCCTGGATGTGACCGAATCTATTACGTTGCCGACGCTTTCAGACAGCAATATAGCGTGGAACAAGTTTTTGGGCTGACCAATATTGACCCATGGTTCTTAGTGCAAATTGAAGAAATTGTGAAACTAGAGAATCACTTTTCTGGCCTTAGCCTCGGTGACGTAAATGAGTCGTTATTACGAACCATGAAGCGAAAAGGATTCTCTGATAAGCGCCTTTCGACGCTAATGCACATTAGTGAAAAAGAAATTCGTAAGTTAAGGCATAGCTATCAATTACATCCAGTCTATAAAAGAGTGGATACCTGTGCAGCGGAGTTTTCAACCGATACCGCCTATCTCTATTCAACCTATGAAGAAGAGTGTGAATCACTGCCAACTGATAAAGAAAAGATTATGATCATTGGTGGTGGACCCAACCGAATTGGCCAAGGTATTGAGTTTGACTATTGTTGCGTACATGCTGCTTTCGCCATGCGCGATGATGGCTATGAAACTATTATGGTCAACTGTAATCCTGAAACCGTTTCAACGGATTATGATACCTCCGATCGACTTTATTTTGAGCCAGTTACCCTTGAAGATGTGTTGGAAATCGTTGCTAAAGAGCAGCCCAAAGGAGTTATTGTTCAATACGGCGGTCAAACACCACTTAAGTTAGCTAGGGACTTAGAAGCCGCAGGAGTGCCAATTATAGGCACCTCCCCTGACGCGATTGACCGCTCGGAAGATAGAGAACGCTTCCAACGAGCGATTGAGCGTTTAGGTCTTAAACAACCACCAAACCGCACCGCAAGAAATATAGACGACGGCGTTCGTTTAGCCGATGAAATAGGCTACCCGCTGGTAGTAAGACCTTCTTATGTACTAGGTGGTCGGGCAATGGAAATCGTCTTTAATGCCGATGAGCTGAGACGTTATATGACCGAAGCCGTATCGGTTTCAAATGAGTCTCCGGTATTACTAGACCGATTCCTCAATGATGCAATTGAAGTTGATATTGATGCAGTTTATGACGGTGAGACCTGCTTAATGGGTGGCATCATGGAACATATCGAACAAGCGGGGGTTCACTCAGGTGACTCTGCATGTTGCATTCCGCCACATAGCTTAAGCAAAGACATGCAAAGTCGTTTACAGCAACAAATTGAATCTATGGCAAAAGAACTGCAAGTTCGGGGACTTATGAATACCCAGTTTGCCATTCAAGGGGATGACATCTACGTTCTAGAAGTAAACCCTCGAGCATCTCGAACAGTACCCTTTGTCTCAAAGGCGACCGGCAGACCGTTAGCTAAAATTGCAGCGAGTGTTATGGCAGGAAAATCACTCATTGAGCAAGGTTACGTGGAAGCAATCACACCTAACTTCTTTGCCGTAAAAGAGCCCGTTTTTCCATTCAACAAATTCCCAGGTGCTGACCCAATTCTTGGGCCAGAAATGAAGTCCACCGGTGAAGCAATGGGTGTTGGTGAAACCTTTGGTGAAGCCTATTATAAAGCTCAGTTGGGCGGCGGCTCTCAAGCGCCTCGCGGCGGAAAAGCGATTCTTAGCGTAAAAGATAGTGATAAGGCTAAGTTAGCGGAAACTGCTCGAGCACTTATTGAGGTTGGTTATGAGATCTATGCTACCGGCGGTAGCGCCAAAACTCTTATCAAAGAGGGTGTTTTTTGCCAAAGAGTAAACAAAGTATTTGAAGGTCGACCTCACTTAGTGGATATGATCAAAAATGATGAAATAGACTATATTGTTAATACCACCGAAGGAAAGCAAGCTGTCGCGGACTCTTATATGATTCGTCGTTCAGCCCTGCAACACAAAGTAGCTTACACAACAACCTTGGCTGCTGGTTTCGCAACCGCAAGAGCGGTAAAACAGCAAACTAGGCAGAAAATAAGTACCGTGCAAGAGTTACATCAAAAAATGCAAAACGACTAGTTATCCGCTAGTCTCTTTAACTTAACAATATCAAAGGGCTGTTTGACCACGAGAGCAGGCAGCCCAAAAGCACAAAGATCAAAAGCGGACTAATAGCGTTTTTTGATAAGGAAAAAATTCAATGAATACAACACCTATGACCAAACAAGGTGCAGATGCACTACTAGAAGAATTAAAAGACCTGAAACAGAACCAGCGCCCACAGGTTGTGGCTGCTATTGCCGAAGCTCGTGAGCATGGCGATTTGAAAGAAAATGCTGAATATCATGCCGCTCGGGAGCAACAAGGATTTATTGAAGGGCGAATCCAAGATATCGAAGGAAAACTGGGTAACGCGCAAATAATTGACGTAGCAAGCTTACCTGACAACGGCAAAGTCATCTTTGGAACCACCGTTACAATAATCAATATGGATACTGATCAAGAAGTTACCTATCAAATTGTTGGTGATGATGAAGCAGATGTTAAGAAAAATAAAATATCTATTAACTCACCTATAGCTAGGGCTTTAATCGGAAAATCGGAAGGTGATGACGCGTTAGTTAATGCTCCAGGTGGCGACGTTGACTACGAAATTGCTTCGGTTAAGTACCTATAATTTAAACCAACACCGGCTCGTAAGTCATCATACGGCTCACGGTTAGCATTTTTTGTACTTGTTAAATGAATCTAAGGATTCTCGTAAAGCGACGCTGTATTGAAGGTGTTCTCTCTTACCTCTCACTAAATCAACTAGTTACTATGCCTATATACCGAAAAGACAGATAATTGTCTTTTCGGTCACTAATTTTCATCTGAGATTATCGACCATCCATTAAAAAAATGCGGTTTAACCCTTTATATTAAGGACTAAGCGTGCGAGTATGTTCAATAAATGTGCAATTACAAGCCCGTTTTAACAGTAATAAAATAGAATAATTTTAAAGATCTAAGTTTTAAGTTAGTGTTTTACTGAACCTATCCAACCACAGCGACGTTTGTTGCAAACGGCTCATATCGTTCAGCGCTAAATTAAAGAAGTCTTATTAGGGATTGGCCTCAGTAATGCAAAGGAGCGGCAGTCAGTTGTTAACTGCAATACCCTTTCTTATCGAAAGACTCACTTATTTCATTTATCTTTGATTATCAATTAACAAGATAAGTTAGCTCCTTCCTATGATTCAGCTAACCAAAATCGAGTTCTGAATAGCTTAAAAACGATGAATGAATCTTTCAACAACAGTGCCGAACCACGTCAAATAAAGCAATTTGACGTTGAGTTTTATCAGGCAATGATCGACACACTTCAGGAAAGTGCGTTCGTGGTTGAAAACAAACGATTCAAGCTCGTTAATGAAGCCTTCTGCCGCATGACGGGCGTCGCTCATAAAGATCTGATCGGCAAACAATTTAATAGCTTCATTTTTCCGCAAAACATGCCTATTGTATTAGAAGATGGCTCCGAGCAGTCTTCGGTCACTCGCCTTAAGACACCGATAGTACAAAAACAAATTGACAAACAGGCGCCAGAATATCATTTGGTGGTAAGCCATATTTCCGGGACGACTATTCCTATCGATATAAGTAGCCAGCATTTTGTTGATGCAGAGGGCAAACTTTACCAAATTGCTAATGTACGCAAGAAATTTGTAGAGCACGTTCTTAATCAGGCGCTTCGTGACTCAGAAAAAGATCTAACAACTCTCATTGAGCACTTACCTAACGTTTACTATAAAACCGATGCAGCGGGCCTCATCAAGCGAATTTCTAGACAAACCGCGAACCTGTTAGGCTACCAAGTTAAAGAGTTACTTGGGCAACCGCTAGCAATTTTATTTATGAACGCCGACGAGCACGCCAATGCTCTGGCTAAAGTGCTTAATAACAAAGGTATGCCTATTGATCTAACGGTAAAACTTAAGTGTAAGAACAGTAGTAATATAAACTCCTCGTTGACCAGTTTCGCGCGCTACGACAAAAACCAAGAATTAGTTGGAATAGAAGCGATCGCAAAACAGCAGCCAATTCGCTCGATTGCACTTCTCAGCAAGAACCAGGAACTTATCCGTGATCCACTGACCAAGTTAACCAATCATTTAGCGTTCGTAGAGCATTTGTCAAAGTCCATCCGTTATGCGAGACGGCACCAATCTCAGCTGTGGGTGTTATTTATCAGACTTCAGGATTTGCCTGTTATGGTTGAAAAATTCGGAAAAGATGTTGCAGATTCATGCCTTGTGCACTTTTCGCAACGACTACAGAGCTTCTTTCGAGATACCGATATCGTGGCGCGTTTAGAAGCCGATAATTTTACCGTTTTATTGGATGATTTTAGCGATAAACTTGAACTAGACAAACTCATTGAGCGCCTCCAAGTAGTGATGAGTCAACGCGCTGCTATAAGCAAATATCCTCACGGTTTTACGTTTACACTGGGCTCTGCAAATTTTCCCAAGCACGGCATTAATAGCGAAAGCCTAATAAACCACGCTGAGTCAATGATGTATCGGGCTCAATTCTCAAAATCGTCTTGATTCGCTATTAATCAATTAGTGCTAGTAATTATAAGACAGGGCTATGCTAAGCAAATAGAATCCCACTAATCGCTAAAATTAATTGACTGACCCTATTATGAGTAATCAATCAAATGAACTCGGTATGAGACATTGCGGCGTTATTGGAAATCCGATAGCACACAGTCTATCACCACAAATACACCAACAATTTGCTGATCAACTGAACCTCAACCTCGATTACCAACGTTTCTTATTAAATAGCGACACTCTCAAGCCATTTATAAAGCGTTTTTTTGCAGAGGGAGGTATAGGGCTAAACGTAACCCTTCCTTTTAAACAAGCGGTGTTACCATTAGTTGACCACTTATCTCGGGCTGCATCACTGTGCCAATCAGTAAATACGCTTTGGCGTGATAATAATGGCCAAATACACGGCGACTCCACTGATGGAGCCGGTTTAATCATGGATTTGGAAAGGCTTAATTACACTATTCGAGGAAAGTCTGTTTTGGTAATTGGCGCCGGTGGGGCTGCCATGGCGGTGGTCCAAGGGCTCTTACGACAAGGAGCCAAAGTCACTATGCACAATCGAACTGCAGCTAAAATAGACGACATCCAACAACAGACTAAATCCATCGGCAAAGTAAAACGTTTCGCGAATAATACTGATGAAAAATTTGACGGTATTATTTGTGGATTGAGCGAATTCAACCAAGAGCTACTGAGCCCGAGTTTAAAGCATCTCTGTGAACAAGCATTTGTCTATGATCTTAATTACGGTGAAAGGGCAACCAGCACCTTGAGCTATTTTAAGCAAAATGGCGTTGAGCGACTTTCTGATGGTTATGGCATGCTAGTCGGACAAGCCGCTTGTTCATTCAAAATATGGCACCATGAACTACCTGACATAAACTCCGTTTTAAACAATCACCCCGCCAAATGACGGTCTTTGAGTTTTACGTAATTACCTGCAGAATAGGAGAAAAACTGTTTTTCCTCATCGGTCAAAGGTCTTACTTTTCTAGCCGGCGAACCAACCCATAAGAAACCGCCTTCAAGCTCCCGGCCTGGAGGCACTAAGCTATTGGCGCCTAAAATAACTTCAGAGTGGATAATCGCGCTATCCATCACTACGGTCCCCATACCAATTAAACAGCGATCTTCGATAGTGCAGCCATGAATCATTGCTTTATGACCAATAGTGACATCATTACCAATGGATAGGTCATGGCCTTCCGGATCGTAAGGCCCGGCATGGGTTACATGCAAAACACAGCCATCCTGAATACTGGTTCGAGCGCCTATTGAAATAGTATGAACATCACCTCTAACTGTTGCCATTGGCCAAATAGAGCTGTCATCGCCGATTGTCACTTGCCCTACAACCAATGCGGTAGGGTCAACAAAAACTCGTTCACCGAGCTTTGGTGAATGGTGTTCAAAAGATCGTATACTCATAGATATCATCAGCCTATAAAGGGGTAGTGCTATTTTAGCCCAAGATAGGCTCTTTCCCAAACACTGGGATTAACGCATGGTGACTAACTCTTCCGAGGACGTCGGATGAATAGCAACGGTATTGTCAAAATCGGCTTTAGTTGCCCCCATTTTCACCGCAACCGCAAAACCTTGCAGCATTTCATCGGCGCCCAGCCCAATAATATGAATACCGATAACCTTTTCGTTTTCGCCAACACAAACCAATTTCATTTTTGTTGGTTGTCGGTGTGCCGTTATCGCAGTATACATTGCGGTAAAACTCGAGTTATAAACCTTAACCTCATCACCGTATTGCTGCCGAGCTTGCGCCTCGGTGAGCCCGATAGTGCCAATTGCTGGGTGAGAAAACACTACGGTAGGAATATTTTCATAGTCTAGTTTTTCATCGGTTTTACCATTGAATAGTCGCTCCGACAAGCGGCGGCCAGCGGCAACCGCGACCGGCGTCAATTGCGCTCGACCAGTATTGTCACCAACGGCAAATATATTATCGACACTGGTATTTTGATATTCATCGGTAACGATGTATCCGCGGGCATCAAGCTCTACATCGGTATTTTCTAATCCGATACCGGTGGTAATAGGAGCCCGTCCAATAGCATAAATAACTGCATCAACCGGCCCAATATCAGCTTGGCTATTGGTTTCTATTCGATATTGTTCAGCGACTTTGTCGATTTCGGTAATTTGAGTGTGGCGATGGATTTTAATCCCTTCATGCTCCATTTGTTCAACAAGCGTTTGTTGAAGCATATCGTCAAATTCACGCAACGGATCGGCTTTTCGTACCACCAAATGAGTTTCACTACCTAAGGCATTTAACAATCCAGCTAACTCAACGGCAATATATCCCGCACCAACAATAACTACTTTTTTCGGTTGAGATTGCAAAGCAAAAAAGCCGTCGGAATCAAGAATATGCTCACTTCCTGGTATTTCTGGAATAGACGGCGCGCCACCAGTAGCAATAAGAATATGTTTGGAGCGAATTAAACGATCACCGACTTTCACGGTATGCTTATCAACAATGGTTCCCCACCCGTTAATTACATCGACATTATTTTTTCCCAAGACATTGTCATAGGATGCATGTATGCGGCTTATATAAGCCTGCCTGTTTTCAATTAACGTTGGCCAATGCAAGGTTTTAACGGTGGCATCAAAGCCATAATCCGGTGCATATTTAAATGAGTCAGCCACTTGGCCAGCAAACCACATCACCTTCTTAGGTACGCAACCGACATTAACACAGGTACCGCCCAGCTCTTTTGCTTCAATGATGGCGCACTTCTGGCCGTACATTGAGGCACGATTTACGGAGGCTATACCGCCGCTTCCGCCACCGATGGCTAGGTAATCATAATCAAAACTGTCTGCTTGGTTGCTCATAAGGTGGCCTTTAGGGTTGTTGATTCATTTATAGTTAATCTATATGCTATTAGTTTGCCTGTATTTCAAGTGAATAACTAGCTAACTATGACTATAACTAACCCCCTATTATTACAAAATCCTATCGAAAGCGTTGATACGGTAAGTGCCGAGCACGTTGAGCCGGCGGTTAAGCAGATAATTGCTGAGAATCAAGCAATCATAGACTCCCTGCTGCATCAGAAGGCCCAAGGTGATAAACCAACCAACTGGCAAAACCTTATGTTGCCGCTTGAGATTCTAGAAGATCGACTTGGAAAAGTATGGTCACCCGTTTCTCATCTTAATAGTGTCTGTAATAACGAATCGCTAAGAAAAGCCTATGATTCAGCCCTTGCACTACTGACCGACTATTCGACTAAACTCGGACAAAATAAGGAACTATTTAAGCTAACCGAAGAGCTCTACAATCAACGAGAAACGCTCCAGTTAAGCCAGTCAAAATGTCACATTTTAAAGGACTCACTGCTAGGTTTTAAACTTTCTGGTATGCATCTAAATGATGAACAACAGGCAGAGTACAGTAACATTCAACAACGTCTAGCGGAGTTATCTTCTAAGTACGAACAGAATTTAATGGACTCCACAATGGCATGGTCCTGCGCTATTGATGATAAAGCGGACCTCTCCGGATTACCGAGTACCGAACTGGCAATGCTGGCGGCCAATGCGCAAGCAAAAGAGCAGTCAGGTTATTTGATTACCTTAGAAATTCCTAGTTACTTGGCAATAATGACCTATGCAGATAACCGCTCTCTTCGAGAAAAGGTATACCGAGCTTATGCAACTCGTGCATCTGCTCACGCTGACGATAGTAGCTTTGATAACTCGGCAATTATGTCGGAGCTTCTGACTCTAAAATACCAAAAGGCGCAGCTTCTTGGGTTTGAAAATTATGCTCAACTTTCAATACAAAGCAAAATGGCAGAATCACCAGAGCAAGTTATTGGATTCCTTCAAGACCTTAATCAGGCCGCTCGAGAAAGAGCATTAGCCGAGTTTGAAACACTTAAAGCATTTGCTAATGAAAGCGGTATAGAAAATTTTTCAGCCTGGGATGTTGGTTATTTTAGTGAAAAGCTAAAGCAGAAGAATTTTAAAATTTCGCAGGCGGAGTTACGACCTTATTTTGTGGTTGATAAAGTGATTCAAGGACTTTTTGAGCTGACCGAACATCATTTCGGTGTCAATATAAAAGCGCAAGCAGATGTCTCGGTTTGGAACTCCGATGTCCGATATTACGAGATATCAAGAGATGGTCAGCTATTGGCATCTTTTTATCTAGATCTGTATGCCCGTCCGCACAAACGAGGCGGAGCATGGATGGACGATTATCAAAGCCGCTTTAAAATGAGTGCCAGCTCGGCGCAAACACCAATTGCCTTCCTTACCTGTAATTTTGCGCCACCAGTCAACAACCAACCAGCGCAATTAACCCATGATGAAGTCGTTACGTTATTCCATGAGTTCGGCCACGGCCTACATCATATGCTAACTCAAGTTGATGAATTATCAGCTTCGGGCATTGCAAACGTTCCATGGGATGCGGTGGAATTACCCAGTCAATTTATGGAAAATTTCTGCTACCAACCGGAAGTGATCGAAAAACTGAGTCAACATGTTGATAGCGGCGAAAGCCTTCCAAAGGCATTATTAGATCGACTAATAGCCGCCAAAAATTTCCAGTCAGCAATGGCAATGGTAAGACAGTTAGAGTTTGGCCTATTTGATATGAAAATTCATAATCAAACACCTTTAGACGCAGCAGGTATTCAACAGGTTCTTGACCAAACTCGTGAGCAGGTAGCAGTATCCATTCCACCTAGCTACAACCGTTTTCAAAATGGTTTCTCTCATATTTTCTCCGGTGGTTACGCCGCCGGTTATTATAGTTACAAATGGGCAGAAGTCCTTTCTGCAGATGCTTTTTCTCTATTTGAAGAACAAGGAATTATGAATCCAGACTGCGGAAACGCATTTTTAACTCATATTCTAGAAAAGGGCGGCTCCGCAGATCCCATGGATTTATTTGTTGCGTTCCGTGATCGTAAACCCAATGTCGATGCTTTACTCCGTCATTCGGGAATCCAATAAATCTCCTCAGTTCGTATGGGTTTTTATGGTGCTTTACATCATGTTAAATAGATCAGAATACACGAGAATTTATTAATAATGACAGTGACAGATTTTGCTGCAACTTCGCAAGATCTAGCCAAAGCGCTAGGCCTTTCCGATGTTTTATCGCTGCAACAAATTAATCCATCGCTGGCTATTTTTGATCGCCACAATGATCAACTTTCTCTTTATTTGGAAAATGAGCAAAAGGTGGATCAATTATGTTTTAGCCTGATAGAAGGTGAGGTTGCCGCGCGAGCGGTTAAAGTCAGTAAATCCAACGAAGTTATTGCCAAGGCGATTGGCTGCAAACCACACTTTCGTCCACGCGTCATCGACGCAACGGCAGGCATGGGAAGAGACTCATTAATCATGGCCAAACTTGGATGCTCGGTGACAATGCTAGAGCGAAATTTTGCGATTCATTGTTTGTTAGAAGATGCTTTGCAACAACTAAAAGCACAGCCAGATTTCAACTTAAATATTCAACTAGAAAAGCAAGATAGTATTGCTCAATTAGCGGATATGAACCAAGTCGATGTTATTTATCTTGACCCAATGTTCCCCGAGCGCAAAAAATCAGCATTAGTGAAAAAAGAGATGCGCTTATTTAAGCGCCTGGCTGGCGAGGATAATGACGCAGACCAACTTCTTAAATCAGCTTTGGCGAGTTCAGCTTCACGAGTTGTTGTAAAACGACCAAAAGGCGCGCCAGTACTAGCGGGTTTAAAACCAAGCCATGAAATTAAGGCTAAAAAATTTCGATACGATGTTTACTTAAACTTGAATAATTCACTTTCATAAGAGGTCGTTTTAGTTATGAATCACAGAAACCCTAAAATTATCATTGGTAGTCAAGAGTGGTGTGGTTTCAAGTCTCTCGGCATTCCTGCAATAAAAGCGCGAGTTGACTCAGGTGCAAAAACCTCGTCATTACATGCTTTTAATATCAATAAATTTAAACGAGATGGTGAGTCGTGGGTTAGTTTTGAAGTTCATCCATTACAAAACAATCGCCGAACCGTTATTCGTTGTGAACGTCCTATCATCGATAAAAGAAGCGTAAAAAGCTCTAGCGGAATTTCTGAAAAGCGCTATGTCATTAATGCAGAATTAAGCATTGGTGAGAACTCTTGGTTAATTGAATTAACACTCACGAATAGAGACTCAATGGGTTATCGAATGCTACTTGGTCGCGAGGCGATGAGTGGAAAGATGTTAGTCGACCCATCCGCTAGTTTTTCCCTCGGCGAGTTTTCAGAAACACAACTCAATAGTTATTATAAACCCAAAGAAAGTAACAAGAGCGGACTGAAAATTGGTTTGCTCGCAAGTAATCCAGACTTGTACAGTAACCAAAGAATTATGGAAGCAGGTCAGGAACGTGGCCACCATATGGTCTTTTTAAATATTAAACAATGTTATATGAAACTCGATGCTGATGAACCAGAGGTTCATTATCGTGGCGGAAAGCTATTGAATGATCTGGACGCTGTAATCACTCGAATAAAGCCCAGCGTAACCTTTTATGGTTGTGCATTAACAAGACAGTTTGAAAGCATGGGCATATACGCCGTCAACTCGTCCACCGCAATTACCCAATCAAGGGATAAGCTGTTTTCTTTGCAGTTAATGTTAAAGCATGGAATAAACATCCCAACCTCAGGCTTTGCCAATTCACCAATTGATACTAACGACCTTATCGAAATGGTTGGCGGTGCGCCGCTAATCGTCAAGCTACTGGAAGGAACTCAAGGGCGAGGCGTTGTTTTAGCAGAGACCCAAAAAGCAGCAGAAAGTGTGATCAATGCATTTAAGTCACTGAGGGCAAACCTGCTTGTTCAGCAGTTTATAAAAGAAGCTAACGGAAAAGATCTACGCTGTTTCGTCATTGATGGTAAGGTAGTAGCGTCAATAGAACGAACCGCTGCGCCGGGAGAGTTTAGAGCCAATATCCACCAAGGTGGAAGCGCGTCGATCGTTAAGATAACCGCAGAAGAAAAAGCATTGGCACTTAAATCCGCCAAGATCCTGGGACTTAAGGTTGCTGGCGTGGATATCATACGTTCAAAAAATGGACCACTTCTACTTGAAGTTAATTCTTCTCCAGGACTTGAAGGCATTGAAACCGCAACCGGTAAAGATATCGCAGGTATGATGCTTTCGGCCATAGAGAAAAAACTGTCATGGAAACGTGATTTAGGGGTTAAGTCCGAAAACTCGTAGGTTAAACCGATGCTCAAATTTGACTACCAATTCTTAGACCAACTTCCAGCTGACCCCGTTGAAGAAAATTTCACTCGGCAGGTCAGTGAAGCCTGCTATTCGCTGGTCTCACCTCGGCCACTGATAAATCCTTCATTGATATCAGTATCAAAACCGTTGGCTAAATCACTTGGTCTGTGCGAACAAGACTGGCAAAGCGATTGGTTCTTGAATATTGCCAGTGGTAGCGCCTTACAATCCGATATGCGTCCCTACGCACTTTGTTATGGTGGCCATCAATTTGGCCACTGGGCGGGGCAATTGGGGGATGGAAGGGCAATCAACTTAGGTGATTTGCCTGATATCAATCAACAATTTCAAACCTTGCAGCTAAAAGGCGCAGGGCCGACCCCTTACTCTCGCTCTGCGGATGGATTGGCGGTATTGCGCTCATCCGTTCGGGAATATCTATGCAGTGAAGCAATGCATCACTTAGGCGTAGCAACGACCCGTGCGCTTAGTCTTTGCTTAACCGGCGAACAAGTAATGCGTGATATGTTTTACGACGGTAACGCAGCCCTTGAGAAAGGCGCGGTAGTCTGTCGAGTCGCACCATCCTTTATCCGGTTTGGAAATTTTCAAATTCATGCTTCGCGTCAAGAAACCACTCTATTAAAACAGCTCGCGGATTATGTGATTAAAAGAAATTTTCCAGATCTTGGAGAGCCAAGTGCAGAAGTCTACGAGCAATGGTTTGAGACTATTTGTGACTCTACAATGGCCATGATCATCGATTGGATGCGTGTTGGTTTTGTCCATGGAGTGATGAATACCGATAATATGTCAATCTTAGGACAAACCATCGATTACGGACCATACGGCTGGTTAGAAGGGTACGACCCTAATTGGACCCCCAACACAACCGATGCCCAAGGCAAGCGTTATAGTTTTGGTAATCAACCACAAATTGCACAGTGGAACCTTTACCAACTGGCCAACGCTTTGTTGCCAATTATTGGCCGAGTAGAAAGGTTAGAAGCGGCGCTGGAAAATTTTGCCGATGCCTATCAGCAACAAGCGCAAAAAATGTATGCCAATAAACTAGGACTGCAACATCACTCTGGAGAAAAAGATGAACAACTAATTGATCAGCTTTTCTTAATGTTGCAACTATCAGAAACGGATATGACCATTTTCTTTCGTTGTCTGGCTAAAATGGAAACTGAAAAAAACTACACAGACCAGCAGTTATTTGAATTAGTGGAACCCGCCTATTATGCCCCGCAGCAACTAACTGACGATCACATGAATTCAATCTACAAATGGTTATCTGACTACCAACGACGAATTTCTGGACAGTCCTGGAGTGATGCTAAACGTTCTGCAAAAATGAACCAAACGAACCCTAAGTATGTATTGCGAAACTACCTAGCGCAGCAGGCAATTGATAGCGCTGATAAAGGTGACTATAGCGAAATTGAGCGCCTTATGAGCTTATTAGAACGTCCCTATGACGAACAACCAGAATATGAAGATTACGCAAAAAAACGGCCAGAGTGGGCGCGAACAAAAGCTGGCTGTTCAATGTTATCTTGCAGTTCTTAAGCGGCCTAGTCTTAAGCGAACCAGTCTTGAGCGAACAAGTCTTTACTGCAATAAAGTTCGAAGTAAGCACTAAGGTAAGGGCTAAGCGACTGATTACAATAACCACCGAATAGTATTGCCAGCGGCTAGATTAGGCGCCCGTTGCATACTAGCTTGCTAAATGCCCGTTGGCTTAAGCGCCGCCTATGGTAAAGTGATAAAATCAAAGCAATCGCCGAGTCTATATCGAAAAGACAGAACGAAAAGATAGAACGAGAAGATAGGGAAAAAAGACATAGCAAAAAAATAGTGCAAGAAAATAGGGCAGAAAATAGAGCTAGCAAATAGAACGAGCAATTAGAACCGGTTTAAACTTAAAATTTCGATTATAAAAATAAATCAAACAAGGAATCTTTCAATGAACACAATGGTTAAACAGATTAAGCTGGTCGCACTCGGTGCGTCATTGGCGACGCTTGCTGCTTGCAGTCAAAACGACTCTCAACCAATTGCAAACGAACAAACCTCGGCTCCAACGGTTACCGGCACTCAACTTACCAATGAAGCTATATTTAAGGACTGGGCTTACAATGCTAAACGTCCGGGAACCGTTCGCTGGTTAGATGAAGGCGCCGCTTATAGCGCCTTAGAAACAGCAGCGGGTTTTGAAGACGCTGAACTTGAAAAAGACCAATACGGTGATGATATTAAGACCTACGAAGAGGTTGTTAAATACGATCCTGCGACCCTCGAGCGAACCATTCTAATTTCGTTAAAACAATTGACTCCCGATGGTTCTGATAAAGCGCTAACCGTTAATGATTACAAATGGTCGAGTGATAAATCGAAGATTCTTATTTATACAAATGCCAAATATGTTTGGCGGAAAAAAGACCGCGGAGATTACTGGGTACGAGATCTAGAGAAGAACGAAATGTGGCAACTGGGTGGCGACAAATCCTCACCAGCGGAAATGATGTTTGGTAAATTTTCGCCAAACGGACAAAAATTCGCCTATGTCTGGAAAAATAATATCTACGTCCAGGATTTGACTTCTCGCGAAATAACCGCTTTAACCAGCGACGCTTCGGCCACTATTATCAACGGTCTATTCGACTGGGCATACGAAGAAGAGTTTTCGATTCGAGACGGCTTTCGCTGGAGCCCAGATAGCCAACGCATAGCCTATTGGCAACTCGATACCCATGCCGCTAAAGATTTTTTAATCATCAATAATACCGATACCTTGTACCCAAAAGTTACCGCTATTCCTTACCCAAAAGTTGGCGAAGAAAATGCTGCCGCTAAAATTGGGGTTGTTACCCTTAATACCGCGGCAACCCAATGGGTAACTTTACCGGGCATCGCTAAAGATATGTACGTGCCGAGAATGGATTGGGCTAATAATAGTGAGCAACTGCTAATCCAACAATTCAACCGCAAGCAGGATACCAATACCTTGTTTTATGCAGACGCTAGAACAGGAACCATTGAAAAGCTGTTTAGTGAACGCGAAGAGACCTTTATTGAACTAATGTTAGAACCAGACTGGCTTGAGAATTCCGATGATTTCATATGGCAAAGCGAGCGTGACGGTTGGAAACATGTGTATCGAGTATCAAGAGATGCAAAAACCTATACCGATTTAACCCCGGGCGAGTTTGATGTCACCAAACTCGTTTCAGTGGATGAAACCAACGGCTGGCTTTATTTTATTGCCTCGCCAGATAACGTATCTCAACGCTATTTGCATCGCACACGTTTGGACGGAAGTGGAAAAATGGAACGCGTAACACCTAGCGAATTTGATGGTACCAATCAATACAAAATATCCGCGGACTCGACCTGGGCAATTCATACTTATTCCAGCTTCTTAAAGCCGCCGGTTTATAACCTAGTTTCTTTACCGGACCACAAAGTTCATCATGTCATGGAAGATAATTCTGAACTTGCCGCTAAATTAACCGAGCTAAAACTAGGTGAATTAGAGTTTTTTAGTGTCAATGCCAAAGACGGCTTAAGACTAGACGGTTATATGTTGAGACCAAACGGTTTAGACAAAAAGAAGAAACACCCTTTGATTCATTTTGTTTATGGAGAACCCGCAGGACAAACCGTTAAGGATGCATGGTCTAACAGAAACGCATGGCATATGATGATGTCACAAAAAGGTTATTTGATCTCATCAATAGACAACCGCGGAACAGCGGCACCAAGAGGCCACGACTGGCGACGTAGTATTTACGCAGGTGATGGAAGCCTTGAAACCGGTGACCAAGCTGACGCTATTAATGCGATGTGTAAAAAGTGGACCTATATTGACTGCGATAGAGTTGGAGTTTGGGGACACTCAGGTGGTGGTTCACTAACCCTTAACTTGATGTTTCGGTATCCAGAAATATTCAAAGTAGGCGTTTCTCAAGCACCGGTTCCGGACAAACATTTGTACGATTCTATTTACCAAGAGCGTTATTCGGGTTTGTTGCAAGATAATCGCGAAAACTACGTTCAAGTATCGGCGATAACACATGCTTCAAATCTACAAGGAAAGCTGCTATTAGTGCATGGCAGCGGTGATGATAACGTTCATTATCAAGGTAGTGAACGCTTAGTTAATGAGCTTATAAAACATAATAAGCAGTTTGACCTGATGGTTTATCCAAATAGACGCCATGGAATCGTTGAGGGCGAAGGTACTTCTCTACATTTGGGCACCATGCGTTCCAATTATTTTATAAACAATTTATAGCTTTCAAACTAACAGATGAAAGCAAGAGATAGAACAGCGCGAATTAGCGACGATTAACGAGAACTATTTTGTAGCAAGCATCATTCAGCATGCTTGCTACATTTTTTAAGTTATTGCTCCGATAGGATTTGCATTAAAACGCTGTTCAACTTTCTAAAGGTATCATCCGCAAAGTCATTGGCGTAACAAACCTCAGAAAATTCGCGTTTTCCCTCGCTTACATCAGCTATTAGTGCAGCCAAATAGGCGCTAAGATCATTCTCAAAAGACCGTTTACTCATTCGTTTAGAGACAGCGCAATACAAGGCGTTGGATACCGAATTTCGGTCATCGCGCTCCTCTAAACCTTGTCCCCAGCGAGAAATGTCATCAATGCTAAGCAGAATAGCTTGCTTACAAGGGCTTTCTGACATTTCGAAGTTATTGGATTTCGTCATAATTTAATCCTTCTATGTTGTTCACTCTTTCCTTTGTATTCAATCTTGGCTTAGCGTTAAATACTAGAAAAGCTGCTTGAAAACGATCCTTTCCGCGATCGTTACCTCTCAACTTTTGCGCTAAATTCAGTATATCCGTTTACAAAACCAAGAGCTAATTGCCTTTAAACAGTTGGTTGCATCGAGACCTAGTATAACTAGCCTTTCAATTGGTCGAGATTATCTTTTTCGAATTATGTTATATTGCTGCAATCTATGGCTCAGTTGATGCCGTTTCAGGGATTCGATTTTATGACTTTAATTTTCCGACCTATTTTTTCCCTAGTATTCCTGTGTTGCTTATTGTCGTCCTGCGATCAAAATGCCGCTCAGCCAGAGTCCCAGCAAGTCGTTGACAGTGTTTCGGAATCGGTACCTGAGAATTTAAAGCCTGCTGCTGATACCTTTAGCGATTTAAAGGGCAAAAAACGAAACTGGCAACAAATCAAGGAAATGGGCGATATTAGAGCGCTAAAATTAAAATGGGAAGAAGAAAACAGTTTGCCTCGCTCAGGGACAACTAGCCTTTATCATATCGAATTATTTGAACAGTTTGCCAGTAATCACGATTTAAATATTCAGTGGTTAGTTGTCGATGATCTTAAGCAAATGTTTGAATATTTAGAAAGCAATAAAGCTGATATTATTCCTCGTCACTTGACTGTCACTTCAAACAGAGTAAACACGGTTGATTTCACGCAGCCGATCAAATTTGATACCGAAGTATTGATCGCCTCAAATGCTACAAAAAAACCACAGACTGACGCGGCTATTCAAATATCTATTCCAAAAGGTAGTTCTTACATTGAAACGGTTCGCGAACATTTCCCTAATTCAGACCTAGAATTACTGGAAAAGGCATTAAATCCCGACGCTTTAGCTGATGCACTGAACGAAGAAAAATTGCAGTATAGTGTTTTAGATGGTGCTGCAGTGAAAACACTTTTAAGTTATCGTAACGATATTGTTGCTTTAACGGAATTTTCATCTTCTAGAAAACGAGCGTGGGCAGTTAGCCAAAATAATCAAGACTTAATGGATAAGTTAAATGAGTTTATTTCGGCTCATCAAATTACTCAAACGTCTCGGACAGAGCACAAGTTAGACTTAAATCAGATCAAGAAAAATAATTTACCACTACGAATGATTACCAGAAATAGTCCCGAAACTTATTTTCTGTGGCGCGGCGAGTTAATGGGATTTGAATATGAGCTAATGCGAGAATTTGCAAAACGCCAAGGCTTAAGGCTTGAGGTAATCGTTGCGGAAAACTATCAACAAATGAAGACTTTACTTGAACAAGGGCAAGGTGATGTAATATCCGCCGGATTATCTCGAATCGAAGATCGGCGCTCTGAACTTAAGTTCAGCTTTAGATATAAACGAGTCTCGGAATTATTAGTCGCCCATAAAGATAGTACTTCTATTGGTAGCCTGGAGGACCTAAATGGTCGTACTCTATTTGTACGAAAGACAAGTTCCTTTTGGAATACAGCGCAAGAGCTTAACAAACAATATGGCGTGAAAGTTATTGCCGCAGACGAAGATCTACCAACGGAACTATTGATCGCTCAAGTCGCCGACAAAGCGATCGACTTAACGATTGCCGATAGCAATTTATTTAGTATCGAAAAGCGTTTTAGGGATAACATTGTGACACCGCTGACTTTAAAAGAAAATGTACCCTACGCCTACGCTGTCCGTGATAATAATCCGCAACTACTTAACGCGCTAAATGCTTTCATTAAAAAGGAATATCGCGGGACTTTTTATAATGTTATCAAAGGCAAATATTTTGCCAGCGAGACAAGACTCAAGCGTTATAGGCAAGATAGAATTACCACGGACTCTGAACTGTCACCCTATGATCAACGGGTAAAGAATATTGCCAGAAAATATCAATTCGACTGGCGACTCGTAACAGCGCAAATGTTTCAGGAAAGTCGCTTCAATCCTAAAGCTCGTTCTAATGCTGGTGCACAGGGACTCATGCAATTACTGCCGCGCACCGCAAATGAAATGGGCTACTTTGATTTATTGGACCCAGAACAATCAATAGCAGCGGGTATCGAATATTTAGACTGGACTCGCGCCCGATTTGAGAATGATATCCCTCTCGATGAAAGACTGTTATTTGCACTTGCTTCCTATAACGCCGGATTTGGTCACGTAAGAGATGCACAAAAGTTGGCTAAAAAGATGAACCTACGAAGCGACAAATGGTTTGGTAACGTAGAAAAGGCAATGCTACTTTTACAGCAACCCAAATACTATAAAAACGCTCGATTTGGTTATTGCAGAGGCAGTGAACCAGTTAACTATGTGAGAGAAATTCAGCAACGATATATAAGTTACGTTGAAATAACTAACTAGGTTGGATATTGGTTGTTGGGGTTATTCTAACCACCGAGACATTCCTAAGAGGAAAAGTCATCTCTGAACAAAAGTGTCCGTTAAACTGAGGGAGATTCACGGTGACCCCTTCTTTTCTTCGGACAGAGATGAGTATGATACTTGGCATTTTGTAAATTATTTAGTTACCTTCAATATATGCCGATTACTCAATCATTTACCCAGTAAGCTTGGCTAAAGTCACTAAAATCCCACTCTTGCGCTGCCATGGCGGCTTTAATTACCTCGGCTCTATTTATTGCCTGTTCCATTTGGTCTTCGGGAATATAATCTTGTGGGTAGGACTCTTTCAAATGCCAATCCTCTGCAGGAAAGCCAACCCAAAAACTAGCAAATTCTCGTGATGCTATTTTCCAAGAGTAAAAGTCTTCAGGGTTTGAAAATTCTATACCCAAGGAAATATGTGCGACATTCACATAACACAATTCAGCCGACTGTGTTCTACACCCCTGTATGGCATGAAAAATATTTGCTTTATATAATGCATCCCACTCCTGGCTTTGAAACAATTTTTTTGAATCTTCAGAATATATTCCCCCAACCTCCATAAACATTTCAGTCTGAAGGCTGTTTATGTAATTGACGATAGCAGTATTAATTTGATGTTCCCCATTGCTCACTTTGTCTTGCATTGCTAACAATTTGTCAGAAATGTCTGAAGAAAATAACTCTCTAAATCTGAAACTCGGAATTCTCGGAACAGCCTTTGCGACAGTCGAAACGTCAGGCGTAGTATCCCCCTCCAATTTCGTATGCAATTGTGGTTTTTCAAATACCTCTTTTGTTATCTTTTTATGCTGCCTATTGTCTACTTCATCGAATGTGGAATAATCGACACTCAAATTCTCATGATTCGAAGTTAAACTTATTTCGTGCTCGTCGGGCTTATCATTGCTATTACCAACAAATATATTGATAACGGAGCTAAATACAGCAAATATTAATAGAGCAATAAATACTTTTCTCATATTTCTCAAACCTGTCAAATGTATAATACAAGCACAATCCAATGTCGGTTCACACTTAGATTCATTGAATCTTCTCTTTATCTCTCAGTTAAGGTCATTATCTGTCGTGCGCTTAAAAGGCGATCTTTCGTTTTGTTACTGGCATAGTCAACATTCCTCGCAACATGCCAAATTTAGACCTCTACTAGTACTCTTCCGAACTCATTTTAAATAAGGTTATCATGGTTAAAGGTGATTTTGTAGCGGTGGTAAGAGTCGATGCATCGTTAAAGGCTTAGAATCAGATGAATTGCCCGGCGATAAGTGTCATCAATATATTCCGAATTTATTGAACGTAAGATGTTGGGGTTTTCACCCCAACCTACCCGAATGATTAACCCCAACGTACCGCGGTTATCGGCATCATTCGCCAAATCTCAACTCGCTCAGTTCAACATAAGCTCCCCAATTGGGTTGGGCTTTACCGTCTTTAATATGTTGATGAATGGTTGAATATTCCCAATCCGTGGGATTATTTACGTAACCATGTTTAACGGGATTGTAATGGATATAATCCACATGACGTTGGTAGTCGAGGTCATCACGTATTAAATGTTCCCAATATCGGCGTTGCCAAATGCCACGTTCGCCCTTTTGTTGACGGCTTTTATTAATCCTTTCCGTTTTGGGAAGTTGCCGTGAAAAATTGGATTTGATCAGTGTCCAACGTTTGGCGAAATCGTTGTCGTTTCGTGGCAACGTCCATACCGTATGTAAGTGTTCCGGTA
>CAJQOL010000160.1 GCA_905479925.1 uncultured Kangiellaceae bacterium
CAATCATTTGTTGACGTAAAATAGACATCATCTATCTCCTTTTATAGAGCCAGAATTGGCCTATAAAAGTGTGCGCCTAGACGACGAAAAATGGAATTAAATGAGGACTTTCAAGGGCTCCGCGAAGCGGCTTAGTTCAACAGCTGATTATATGCAGTAAAGCAACCTAACCTGCCACAGCAATCTCAGCTTTTCAGTTGATTTAGTAATTAAATCAATATCATACAGTCATTGTTAAGTTTATCAATGGAATGTTTTAACACTTTTTTTTCATAAACATTCTAATGCTGATTTAGAGGTAATCTTTTAGTTTCAATAAGTTGCAGAGCATATTGCCAAGGTTTAAAACAACCTAATCTGCCAACAGCACTATGCGACCCTTATATGGGCAGCATGTTTTGCGCACGGGAGATTTCAATTGTTAGCAATTAGGTTGTGCGCAATCTAAAATAAGAGTATCCTTGCTCTTTGTTTCATTTCCCTCGGAGAAAAAAGATGCCATTAAGTCCTATCGGTATTATTCATACCATCCTCGGCACTATTGCCGTATTTTGTGGAATCAAATTGCTTTGGCAAAATAAGCAGATCGATTCAGGCAGTGCAACTGGAAGAGTCTATCTTTCAGCTACCTTTATTACCGCTGCTTTAGCTTTAATGATTTTCAAGTTTGGTACTTTCAATGCGGCACATGGATTAGCAATTTTAACGATTCTGGCGGTTTTGGCTGGTTTATCAATCGAAAAATCGAGCTTTTTAAGGGCGAAGTTGTTTAAATCGTGGACTAAGTATTTCGTCAACCTATGCTATTCCAGTACGATTCTTTTTCATTTAATCCCAACGGCAACCGAAATTCTCACTCGATTCCCAATGGATGCACCGTTAGTGACTTCTTTTGAAGATCCGTTGCTACATAAAACCTTCCTTAGTCTGTTTATCGTCTTTATAATCTTGTTGGTATTACAACTTAATTGGCTTAGGAAGCAGGATTAATCATGTCAGACGTTAAGACGCAGAAAGTTTCTAATAATGAGCATTTACCAGAATCAGCAGCGTCTTTGCTTCTTGAAAATCAAGTTTGCTTTCCGCTTTACAGCGCCTCAAATGCGGTGATTCGAGCCTATCGTCCTTACTTAGAAAAGCTCGATTTAACCTACTTACAATACCTCGTATTGATGGTGTTGTGGGAACAACGGCAACTTAATGTTAAGTCTTTAGGAGAACGCTTAAATCTTAACTCTGGAACTCTGACACCACTGCTAAAACGCTTGGAAACAAAAAGGCTTGTCGAAAGGTCACGTAGCAAATCCGACGAAAGGGCACGTATTATAAAAATAACCGAAGAGGGTTTGGCTCTTCAATCCCGTGCACAGGGGATCCCTGAGAAACTCATTTGCAAAGTTGGCTTAGAGTCGGCTGAACTAAAGAAGCTGGCTGATTTATGCCGTCATATTCTAAGCACTATTGATGGCTGACAACATAAACCTGTTACAAGTAAGTCACCACCAAGTAACCCTGCCCTTGCCATAATCCTCTTTCTCTATTTGTTAGCTTTTCTCCGTTATATCAGTTAATTGTTCTATCTTTGGCAACAGTAAGTTGTTCGATAGACTGTTTTTTGACTATATCTGTTACAGTTAAACTAGTTAGCTTAAGAACTGTAATATATAGCATGTTCATTTTCGTTCAATTTCCGATAATTATAAAAAGGGCTGCCTAGATGAAACCAGTAATTGCAGATATAAAACCAGTAAAAGTTAGTCTAACCAAAGACGATGAATATTATTTTTGTGCCTGTGGCCGCTCGTCCAATCAACCTTATTGCGACGGTTCACACGCTGGAACCGATTTTAAACCGCTGAGTTTTGTAGCCGAAGCGACAGAAGATGCCTATTTGTGTCAATGTAAACATAGTGCTAGCGCGCCATTTTGCGATGGTACTCATAAACAGTTTAATAAGGACCAAATAGCAACAGAAGGTCCTGGAGTTAAAAGCTCGAAATCGGATATACCAATAGCGGTTGTGACCCCCGAAGAGCCCACGGTTGAGTTCATTCACCAGCTCGCTAGAGAAGGTCTCACAAAAACAGGACATCACGGACCAATGACTTCTATGGGAGTTCCGCGTCATTTATTGCCCCATTGGGATGATATCCAAGTAATGGTGGCACAAATGGCATCGAAGCCATTAATGGAGGAGGACGCCGTTGATACTGGTCTTGTTATCGGCCCGAAAGCGAAGAAACCTTTAACACTTAAGATCCCCTTGTTTGTTTCTGACATGAGTTTTGGCGCGTTGTCTGAAGAAGCAAAGGTTGCTTTGGCGGCTGGTGCCGAATTGTCAGGTACCGGAATATGTTCAGGTGAAGGTGGAATGTTACCTGAGGAACAAGCAGCTAATTCACGCTATTTTTATGAACTGGCTAGCGCTGGTTTCGGATACGATGAAAGTAAACTTAAAAACGTTCAGGCGTTCCATTTTAAGGGAGGGCAAGGCGCTAAAACTGGTACTGGAGGCCATCTTCCCGGTAACAAAAATATTGGCAAGATATCCGAGGTTAGAGGAATACCCGAGGGCACCTCTGCAATTTCTCCACCAACCTTTAAGGATTTATCAACGCCAGAGGATTATCGAAAATTTGCTGACCGCGTAAGGGAAGTGACCGGTGGGATTCCAATTGGTTTTAAGCTAAGCGCGAATCACGTAGAAAGTGACATTCAGTTTGCTCTGGACGCTTCCGCTGATTATATTATTCTAGACGGCAGAGGCGGTGGAACTGGGGCTGCTCCGGAAATGTTCCGAGATCATATCAGCGTACCGACTATTCCGGCTCTAGCAAGGGCGCGAAATTACCTAGACAAAGCGGGAGCTAGTGACCGCGTAACCCTAATTATTACTGGTGGCTTAAGGGTGCCAATGGATTTTGTAAAAGCGATGGCTCTTGGGGCCGACGGCGTCGCTGTTTCGAACAGTGCAATGCAAGCCATCGGTTGTGTAGCCGCTAGAATGTGTAATACCAATAATTGCCCAGCCGGGATAGCGACTCAAAAAGCCGATCTTAGACAGCGCCTTAATGTCGAAAAATCATCCCAGCAATTGAGTAATTTTTTCAATGCATCGGTAGAGCTTATGCAGGTAATGGCCAGAGCCTGTGGACATCAACAACTGTCACAATTTAATCCGTACGACCTTGCCACTTGGAAT
>CAJQOL010000161.1 GCA_905479925.1 uncultured Kangiellaceae bacterium
ATTCAAAGCAAGACTGGCCACGCTTTTATAAAGGAAAGAATGCGACTAGAAGATGCAGTGTATGGCGGAGAAATGAGTGCTCACCATTATTTTAGAGATTTTGGTTATTGTGATAGCGGAATGATTCCTTGGTTATTGGTCGCTGAACTCATGTGCGTGAAAGGAGCAAGTCTTTCGTCATTGGTTAAACAACGAATAGAAAGGTATCCTTCTCCCGGAGAAATCAATCGAAAAGTCAAAGATGCTCAACAAACCATCAAACATATTGAATCATGTTATGCCGAAGGTGCAATATCGGTCGATAAGACCGATGGGATCAGCCTAGAATTTGAAGACTGGCGGTTTAACTTAAGAGCCTCTAATACTGAACCCTTAATACGACTAAATCTCGAGACGAAGGGCGACCTTCAGCTAATGGAATCCAAAACGGCGGAACTGTTAGCCGAGATTGAAAAATAAAAGGCTTGCACTCGTTTAGTTATAACCTATCAACCTATTAGATATTGATTAGGAACATCATCTTTCAATGCGCAGTTTGCTTTACCTTTTAGTTGGAGAGAGTTTGGTTTGATACAACCAATAATCATGGCAGGCGGTTCTGGGACGAGATTATGGCCGTTATCACGAGAAAGTCGACCGAAACAGTTCCTCAACCTAACGGGTGACAAAAGTTTACTTCAGCAAACTATTTTGAGATTGGGAACTTTTACTCATTCGCCCCCAATTCTGGTTTGCAATAATCAACACCGTTTTCTTGTCGCAGAACAAATGCATCAACTAGACCTTAAATGTGACATTTTGTTAGAACCCGAGGGTAAAAATACCGCTCCTTCGATCGCATTGGCCGCCATGAAGTCCATGCAGAATGGGGATGATCCCATACTATTGGTGTTTCCATCGGACCATAATATTGAAAATTCGGAGTCATTTAAATCTTCGCTAGAACAAGCGATTATTTACACAGAACGTGGCAAATTGTGCACTTTAGGAGTTAGTCCCGATAGACCTGAGACTGGGTATGGTTACATTCGAAAGGGTAAGCAGGTTTCCACCGAGTCGACCGTTGCCGAAGCATTTGAAGTCAAAGAATTTGTCGAAAAACCAAATGTAGAGATCGCTCGCTCTTATCTTGAGAGCAGTCAGTATTACTGGAATTCGGGAATATTTGTTTTTAAGGCCAGCGTATTTCTCTCTGAACTAAAGCTCTACTCTCCAGATATTTATGCGTCTTGCCAGAGAAGTATTCAGAAATCTCGCAAGGATCTTGATTTTATTCGGATCGATGAAAAAGAGTTTGAAGTTTGTCCTACTGAGTCAGTTGACACGGCTGTATTTGAAAAGACTAGTCGAGCGGTTGTTGTTTCTTTAGAGTGTGGCTGGAATGATATTGGTTCATGGTCGTCACTTTGGTCGATTAGTGACAAAGATGAAAATGGAAACTGTAACGAAGGAGATGTATTAGCGCTCGACACTGAATATTGTCTCATCAAATCGGAAAATAGACTGGTTTCGACTTTAGGTGTTCGAGATCTAGTCATTGTTGAGACTAAGGATTCGGTACTGGTTGCAAATAAAAACAGTGTTCAAAAAGTAGGCGAATTAGTTAAACTTCTAAAAGCTAGAAATACTGACGAGTGGAAAGTTCATCGCGAGGTGTATCGGCCATGGGGGAAATACGACTTAATAGACTTAGGTTCATGTTATCAGGTTAAGCGAATAACCGTAAATCCTGGCGGGACATTAAGCCTTCAAGAGCATAAACATCGAGCGGAACATTGGGTAGTCGTTGTAGGTTCGGCATTGGTTACAAAGGGCGACAAAACGTTTACTGTCACCCAAAATGAGTCTACTTTTATATCTATGGGGGAAATCCATGCATTACATAACCCTAATGAAGATATTTTAGAGTTGATTGAAGTACAAACTGGCTCCTATTTAGGTGAAGATGATATCATTCGATATTCTGATACATATGGTCGGAACTAGCGTTCTAAAACAGGAGGTCGACAGGAGTTTTCTCTTAATCTGAAATCAAAAAGAACTATAGGTTAAGAAAATGTGTTTCAGTGGCAAAAAACACCTGTTATGATCGCGAACCTGTGCGCAGCGCTAGAGAGCGTTAATCAATTTGTATTAAAGTTGGCTGGAATTTTTGGTCTAAATAGTAAAAACATTAGACTAATGTGAAGTTATTAAAAAGTGCTAATTGTTAGAGAATATAAAGGATTGTTATGAATAGAAAGATTTCGGTTATTGGACTAGGTTATGTTGGGTTACCTGTAGCGGTAGCTTTTGGAAACTCACACAAAGTCATTGGTTTCGATGTTAACGCTGCTCGTGTACAAGAATTGAAAAATGGCCATGACCGCACTTTAGAAGTGGAAGACGGTGATTTAGCGCAAACTGACATCATGTTTACTTGTGACTCTGCAGACCTAAAATTAGCCGATTTCCACATCGTTGCTGTTCCTACACCTATAAACCACGCCAATCAGCCTGATTTACGCCCGATGTTATCGGCTTCAAAAACTATTGGTCAACAGCTTAAGAAAGGCGATATTGTTGTTTTCGAGTCGACTGTTTACCCTGGTGCTACTGAAGAAGAGTGTGTTCCGATTTTAGAGACCGAGTCTGGACTCAAATGTGGTATTGACTTTACCGTCGGTTATTCACCAGAACGAATCAACCCTGGTGATAAAGAGCATACCTTTACTAAAATCACTAAGGTAGTTTCAGGACAGGATCAAGAGACATTAAACATTGTAGCCGATGTATACAGCAGTGTGGTTGTTGCAGGTGTTCATAAAGCGGCATCGATTAAAGTCGCTGAAGCAGCCAAAGTTATTGAAAATACTCAACGTGATTTGAACATTGCGCTAATGAATGAGTTAGCGGTTATCTTTGAAAAAATGGGAATTGACACGCTAGACGTGCTAGAAGCTTCGGGTACTAAGTGGAATTTCTTGCCATTTCGTCCAGGTTTAGTGGGTGGTCATTGCATCGGTGTTGACCCTTATTACTTGACTTACAAAGCAGAGCAAGTGGGATATCGTCCAGAAGTTATTCAAGCTGGCCGTCGAATTAATGACAATATGGCCGGTTTAATCGTTGAGCGGTGCGTTAAGCAAATGATCCTACAAGATCGTAAAGTTAAAGGCGCAAAAGTTGGTATTTTGGGCTTAACCTTTAAAGAAGACTGTCCAGATTTGCGAAACTCTAAAGTCGAAGACTTAATCACTGAGTTTAAAGGTTATGGTGTTGAGCCAATTATCCATGATGCGATGGCTGATACCAAAGAAGCGAAACAAATTTACGGTGTGGATTTGACTAACCTTTCCGACATTAAAGGTTGTGAATTAGTTTTGGTTGCGGTTGCGCACAAAGAGTATAAAGCATTATCCGCTGGTGATTTCACGGGTATGTTATCTGATTCAGGTAGTTTGTTTGATTTGAAAGGTATTTTACCAAGAGAAGAGTTATCTGGGCTTGGTGTTAAAGTCTGGAGAATTTAAGAGCAAGAAAAAGAATACAAGATATATTTTACCACAGAGAACACAGAGGACACCGAGAAGGGCTAGGTAGAAATTATGGACATTGAGCTGGGCTAGAT
>CAJQOL010000162.1 GCA_905479925.1 uncultured Kangiellaceae bacterium
GCCTCGAACAGTAGGTCGTACGCCACGCCATCTTGTTGCACCCGCTTTACCGAGTGAACGTAGCATATGTTCTGCGTTACCAACTTCCCCAACTGTTGCTCGACATTCGGCTAAAACCTTACGCATTTCACCACTACGTAAACGTAGAGTTGCATAAGAACCATCGCGAGCAATCAATTGAACATAAGTACCAGCACTTCGAGAGATTTGAGCGCCTTTACCAGGCTTCATTTCTACACAATGCACTGTTGTACCTACTGGAATGTTTCTAAGAGGTAAAGTATTTCCTGTTTTGATAGGAGCATCTTGACCTGACTGAATTTTGTCTCCAGCCTTCATACCCTTAGGTGCGATAACATAACGTCTCTCACCATCTGCGTAAAGTACTAACGCAATATTTGCGCTACGGTTTGGATCATATTCCAAACGCTCAACTGTTGCAGGGATACCATCTTTATTTCTTTTGAAGTCGATCATTCGGTAATGTTGCTTATGTCCACCACCAATATGACGAGTTGTTATGCGACCGTTGTTATTACGACCACCACTCTTAGACTTCTTTTCTAACAAAGGCGCATGTGGAGCACCTTTATGCAAATCTGGGTTGACCACTTTGACAACAAAGCGACGACCTGGAGATGTTGGTTTAGCTTTTAATAGAGCCATCTTAAATTCCCCTTACGCGTCCGCGCCTACAAAGTCGATGTCTTGCCCTTCTTCAAGAGTGACATAGGCTTTTTTCCAATCGGAACGACGACCTGAAATTTGACCAGTACGCTTTGTCTTACCTTTCATGACTAGAGTTGAAACATTTTCAACTTTAACGTCAAACATAAGCTCAACCGCTTTTTTGATTTCAAGTTTTGTCGCAGTCTTTGCAACTTTAAAAACAAACTCACCGCGATCCGCTGCGAAACTTGCTTTTTCAGATACGTGTGGAGCCAATAAAATGCTCATGATTCTTTCTTGGTTCATCCCCACAACTCCTCTAATTTCTTAACTGCAGCAACAGTCATGATTACTTTATCGAAAGCAATCAAACTTACAGGGTCACAAGCTTGAATGTCTCTTATGTCAACCTTGTGCAAGTTACGAGCAGCTAGATATAAGTTTTCGTCAACTGTATCTGAGACGATTAACGCTTCGGTCAAACCGTACCCAGCCAGCTTTGAAACTAAACCTTTAGTCTTCGGAGATTCAACTTCAAAAGACTCAACTATATGAAGACGCTCTTGACGAACTAACTCAGAAAGTATGCATTGCATCGCTCCGCGATACATTTTGCGATTTACTTTCTGTGTGTGATCTTGTGGGCGAGCAGCAAAAGTTACACCACCGGAGCGCCAGATAGGACTACGAATAGTTCCTGCTCGAGCTCGGCCTGTACCTTTTTGACGCCATGGTTTTGCTCCGCCACCACTCACATCGCTGCGAGTTTTCTGTGAACGAGTACCAGCTCTAGAGCCAGCCATGTACGCTACAACGACTTGGTGAACAAGCGCTTCATTAAATTCTCTACCGAAAGCGACATCAGACAATTCAACTGAAGAAGCTTTCTCTTTTCCAATTACGGATAAATTCATTTCCATTCTCTAATCCCCCTAAACCTTAACCGCAGGACAAACGATAACATCGCCGCCTTTAGAGCCAGGAACAGCGCCTTTAATTAGAAGAATATTTCGCTCTGCATCAACTCTAACAACTTTTAAGTTTTGAGTAGTTGAACGCTCGGCACCCATGTGACCAGACATTTTCTTACCTTTGAAAACTTTTCCTGGTGATTGGTTTTGACCAATCGAACCATTCGATCTATGAGATATCGAGTTACCATGAGTAGCATCTTGCATGGAGAAGTTCCAACGCTTTATACCACCTTGAAAACCTTTACCTTTCGACATGCCTGTAACGTCAACAATCTGTCCGTCTTCGAAAATATCAACTTTAACTTCACCGCCAGCTTCTAGGCCGTCTAAAGATTCAGTTGTAAATTCCCAAAGTCCTCGACCTGCTTCAACACCAGCTTTCTTGAAATGTCCAGCAGCAGGGCGAGTTACACGGTTAGCTTTACGCTCTCCGGTAGTAACCTGGATTGCTTGATAGCCGTCGTTGTCTTTTGTTTTAACCTGAGTAATTCGATTAGCAGTTACTTCAATAACTGTAACGGGTGTAGAAACACCGTTTTCATCGAACACTCGGGTCATGCCGCATTTGCGACCAACAATTCCGATTGCCATTTTATAAACCCTCTATTAATGTTGCTTAACTATATTGTTGTTTGAGCTTGGCACCCAATCAACGCAACTAAATTTCCGCTCGCTAAAAACCATAACAGGCTCTTAAGCTAACGATTCACGTTGTCTTTTAAGAAAGACTAATCTGTACATCGACACCAGCAGCCAGATCGAGCTTCATTAAAGCATCGACTGTTTTCTCTGTTGGTTCTTCGATATCTACCATTCGCTTGTGAGTACGTATTTCATACTGGTCTCGCGCGTCTTTGTTGACGTGCGGAGATACCAAAATCGTGTACCGCTCTTTGCGAGTTGGTAATGGAATAGGACCACGAACTTGTGCACCTGTACGCTTTGCAGTGTTCACAATCTCAAGGGTCGATAAATCGATAAGCTTGTGATCAAATGATTTTAAGCGTATTCGGATTCGCTGCTTAGCCATAGCAAAGAAACTCCAAAAGTTAATTAATAAACAGTTAAAAACCGCCCTTCCCTAATGTTATTAAGGAACGCGGATTAAAATTCTTGTCGACCAAAATTAGGTCGGTTGTAATGACACCCTATAAAACTCGTGCCATACAGCTCTTTCACGAGCCATACAATGTGGGGTTTACCCAAATTGGGATGCGCATTATATAGATTGGCTGTGATTTGTACAACCTTATTCGCATTTTAATTTTATAAATTAATTATTTGCTTTACGTTGTCAGCCATAGTTATGCTCAAAGCAATAAAAAAGCCGCTAATAAGCGGCTTTTTGGGTAACAATCAGAACCGACTAATCTTGGTCTGAGTTACCTTCCGAAGAAGCGTCTTCAGCGGGAGCAGGTGGATCAAGCAAAACTTTACGGCTTAAACGAATACGACCTTGTCTATCGACTTCTAAAACCTTTACATCCAGCTCTTGGCCAACTTCCAGATAATCAGCAACTTTATTGACTCGCTCATGGGCGATTTGAGATATATGTAATAAACCAGTCTTGTTACCCATAAACTCAACAAAAGCACCAAAATCAGCAATTTTTACAACTTTACCATTGTATGTCTTGCCTGCTTCAACATCTTCAGTTAATTCTTTGATGCGTTGCATCGCTAGGTCCGACGAAGACTTTTCTACAGCAGCGATCTTTACAGTTCCATCTTCTTCGATTTCGATAGTAGCGCCAGTTTCCTCAGTTAAGGCTCTAATGGTAGAACCACCTTTACCAATTACATCACCAATTTTCTGTGGGTCAATCTTGACCAAAGTAATTCGTGGTGCAAACTCAGAGATATCACTATTTGGTGTTGCAATAGCTTCATTCATTGTTTTTAGAATATGTAGTCGACCACCTTTAGCCTGGTGAAGCGCTTTTTCCATGATCTCTTGGTTGATACCTTCTATTTTGATATCCATTTGCAGCGCAGTAATACCGGCTTCGGTTCCAGCTACCTTAAAGTCCATGTCTCCTAGGTGATCTTCATCGCCTAGGATATCCGAAAGAACAACGTACTCGTCACCTTCTTTAACTAACCCCATTGCAATACCAGCTACAGGCGCTTTAGTAGGAACACCAGCGTCCATTAACGCCAAGCTTGTACCACAAACAGATGCCATTGAGCTTGAACCATTAGATTCAGTTATTTCTGAAACCACTCGGATTGTGTATGGGAAGTCTTCTTTGCCTGGTATGACAGCCTGCATTCCGCGCTTAGCCAGTTTTCCGTGCCCTATTTCACGACGCTTTGGCGCGCCCATGAAGCCAGCTTCTCCAACACAGTAAGGAGGGAAGTTATAATGAAGCATAAACGTCTCTTTAGACTCACCAAACAAACCATCGACGATTTGTCCATCACGCTCAGTTCCTAGGGTAGCAACAACTAACGCTTGTGTTTCTCCTCGAGTAAACAAAGCAGAACCATGAGTGCGCGGTAAAACGCCGGTTCTAATGTATAGAGCACGAACCATGTCGTGCTCTCGGCCGTCAATTCTTGGCTCTCCAGAAATAACACGGTTTCTTACAACGGACTTTTCAGTTTTAGAGAATGCTGCTTTAACATCAGCAGACTCTGGAGCATCTTCGGCGCCAGTTGATAATTCATTAACCGTTGCATCTTTGATTTCAGATAACTTAGCTTGACGCTCCATTTTGTCCGCAATAGCGTAAGCTTCAGTAATCGCAGCCTTTGCAGAAGTTTCAACTTGAGAAATTACAGCAGTATTTTCTTCTGGTGCAGCCCAGTCCCACTTAGGTGTATTAACTTCAGCAGCAAACTCAGTAATTGCTTTAATTGCAACCTGCATTTCCGCAAAACCAAACATAACAGCGCCCAACATAACTGACTCTGAAAGCTCTTTTGCTTCAGACTCAACCATAAGAACTGCATTTTCAGTTCCAGCAACCGCTAGATCCAATTCGGATTCAGCCATCTCGTCGATACTTCCGTTTAGGATGTATTCGCCATTCTTATAACCAACTCGTGCTGCACCAACAGGGCCATTAAATGGTAAACCTGATACAGA
>CAJQOL010000163.1 GCA_905479925.1 uncultured Kangiellaceae bacterium
ATATTACATTAAGTTTTTTGGGCCAAGTTGCAGAGACTAAAATTGAATCGTTATTAGACAAAATAGAAGCCCCTAATATGCGACCTTTTGAAGTAAGTACCGGTGACATATTGTACTTTGAAGGCGCAAAAACCTTAGTGCTATCTATTGATAAAGGCGCCCAAGAGCTGAAACAGCTTAAACGAATTATTGAGAAAAACCTTCAAAGAATAGAACATTTCAACCTAGATAAACGTAATTACCAACCCCACATCAGTTTGTTGAAACAACTGCAACAGTATCCCGATCAGCTCCCCCCTTACTCGATGCCAATTAAAGTCACTAGTTTTAGCCTTATGGCGTCGGTCCCAACAAAGAAAGGCGTAGGCTACGAGCTTATTGAAGAGTGGCCATTAAAACCGGCGACCAGCGTTAGAGAAATGTTGCTTGGTAGATAATAACTATTGAACAAATGCGTACTTAGATTGAACAACCCCACTATCAAAGCTGCGACTACTGATTAACTCTAAATGTTGATCACCACGCGTCATGCCAAATAGAGGCACTCCAGCCCCCAATAAAATAGGCAACTGGTTAAGCGTCATCTCTGTGAGAAGTTTTTGTTGGATAAATGACTGTATAGTTACACCACCGTCTACATAAACGTGTCTCGCGCCTTGATTCTGAAGCTCAACAGTTAATAGTTCAACCTTACCTGAATAATGCTCTGCCAAATGAGCAAATTGATCCGGAATATATTTCCAGCGGCGGCTCAGTACTATCACACGTTTATTATGGTAAGGCCACTCTGGAAAGGAAACGGCTTTTTCGAAAGAGTTTCGCCCCATAACAACACAATCCACGCTACCAATATAATCATGATAACCAAAATCGTCAGGCGAATTTTTATTGCTGGCTATTTCTAGCCAATCAAGTTTTCCATTATGTCTGGCAATAAATCCATCGACACTAGTCGCAATAAAAGCCGATAATCGAATATTAGAGAACTTCACTCAATCTCCTTAAAATCAAACTGTATGACTGGGCTCTTGAGCCTGCCACTTTTTCAAACTATCTATTCAAATTACTGGGCAAATTTTCTGTTTGCCAGTGTTTAACAAAATGAGCAATTAACTCTCTAGGTTTTGCCGTCAGCATCGCCGCTTCAGTCTTTTGACCTAAATGCCCTAGAGCTGTAACGAGTAACTCCGATGCTTTATTCGATTCGATCGCCTGCGAACCAGCACTTTTACTGAACTTAATTCCCATATCATTTTTAACTAATGGAATATGAAAATAAATAGGTTCCGCTTGTGCAAAACATTGATAGAGAAAGTTTTGCCGAGGAGTAGAATCTAAAATATCGTAGCCCCTCACCACATGATTGACCCCTTGTTCAATGTCATCGCACACCACCGCTAGCTGGTATGCATACAACCCGTCTTTTCGCTTTATAATGAAATCATGGCAGTCGCTTGGCGAGCTAAACTCACACAGCCCCTGTACCTGGTCATTAAACTGATGTTTCCCGTCTGAGAAGTCGACTCGATAAGCAATACTTTTATCACCACTAACACTTAATAAACCACGTTCTTTGCAGTAGCCGTCATAACTACCACCCGTCCGTTCCTCAACTTGTTTCCGGCTACAATCACATCCATAGACGATTGACTTCTCCATTAATTCCATTAATCGAGTCTGATATCGTGCAAAATTATGACTCTGGTAAACAACGGGCCCGTCCCACTCTAACCCAAAATCTTCAAGACTTTGAAGGATAGATTGGTCGGCGCCTTCAACAACGCGAGGAGGGTCCAAATCTTCAATTCTTAGCAACCATTGACCACCGCGTTGTTTAGCAATGAAAAAGCTGGCTAGGGCCGCTACAAGGGACCCCAAGTGAAGCGGTCCAGAGGGACTGGGGGCGAAACGACCAACCCAAGGCGTGTTAAGGCTATCTCGGTCTCTATTTTTATCAAAATTTTGACTCATTTTAGAATACTAACCGAAGTTTGCCTCAATAAACACAAACAATATAAATGCGCAAAACGCAAAAAAGCGCCATAAGGCGCTTTTTTAAAATCGTAGCCGACTGTTATCGGTTAACGTGCTTTTCTTTTATTTCATCTAACGTTTTGCAATCAATACACAAGGTCGCCGTAGGTCTAGCTTCCAAACGGCGTATGCCGATATCAATTCCACAGGATTCACAGTAACCATACTCTTCGTCGGTTAAAGCTTGTAATGACTGTCCAATCTTCTTAAGTAATTTACGCTCCCGATCTCGAGTTCGTAACTCAATGCTAAACTCTTCTTCTTGACTAGCACGATCTACCGGGTCAGGAAAATTAGAAGCTTCATCTTTCATATGGGTAACCGTTCGGTCAACTTCTTCCATTAATTGCAATTTCCATGCATCCAAAATCGCTCTAAAATGAGCTGATTGAGGCTCGCTCATGTACTCTTCATCTTTCTTGGGCTTATAAGGTTCAATTCCTAAAGCTCCAAGCGTTGTTGAGGTAGCTGCGGTCTGCTTCTTTTTAGTTGGCATTTTTGTCTCCACCCAATTAACTACTTGATATTAATCAGGTTTTAAAATCTTTTAATCTTAAGTGTAAGCATTTACTGAGAAAGAAAATACTCACGTTCTCATCAAGGCGCGGATTTATACCATATAAGCGTTAATAGAACAATAATTTTTTTGAATATAGCCAGTTTTATACAACCGTTTAAAGCCATTGCAAAACGTTACTTGATATCGTATCAGCTATCGGTACTTGGCTCAAATTGGGTGTGTTTCAGTCCCATTATTAATTGGGTTTTCAATTTGTTCACTTCCGGTAAAATATATGGTTTCATCGGAAGTTGACCCCAAATAGGTTTAGGCCAACACTTATCTGTCTTAAAACGTACCACATGGTGTAAGTGTAATTGATTCACCATATTACCGATAGCAGCAACATTTAACTTGTCTCCCTTGTGAACTTGCATAACGGCTATAGACAGCTGACGAGACTCCAACCAGAGCTGAGTTTGTTCGGTTTCAGATAACTCATAGATTTCGCTGATATTTGAACGCTGAGGAACTAGTGTAAACCAAGGATATTGTGAATCATTTATTAGCAATAATAGACTTAACGGAAAAGTGCCTAAAACATAACTATCGGCTTCCAAAGTAGGATTCAGTTTAAAACTCATTGTTTTCTCCACCCAATCGTCTAATTAACAGAATAATGCTTTCAGTCGTAACAAAATACAACCCAAACTGAGATATCCCTCTGATTTTTATTGAATTTATTATTATTGTTCGGAAATTTGGGACTAATTCACTTGAATCTATTTATCTTGCTAGTTCATTATATATCAATAAGGGTCATATACTTTTAAACAAAGGGGTTTAGTCAATGAAAATTAACCACATACTACTAGCCATCAGTAGTCTAATATTGCTACATCTTAGCACTGGAGTTTGGGCACATAGCGGAGACAAACCCATACGCTTTGTAAGTGCGACAGGTACCGACGAAGGGGTTTGTAACAGTCCGAGTTTTCCTTGTAAGACCATTGCCTATGCAGTCGATCAATCGACAAAGGGCGATAAGATTCATGTAGCTGCGGGTGAGTATCAAGCAAATGGGTTGGACGTATTTTATTTGTTAAGCGATATGGTTGAGCTAAAAGGCGGTTTCTCTAAATCGTTTAAGTCCTATGATAAAATGAAGAACGTTTCCGCGATTGTTGGCGTTCCGGCAAGCTACCGTGAAAAGCTTGCTCAGCGAGGCTTTCGACTCATACAAGATTCCAAAGAAGCTGATATTTTGCTCAGTATCGAAGATAAAAACCTTCTCGCGACCTATGAAAAAATAACAAAACAGATAGAAGGTCCGGCACCCTGTGAAAATGGTTTAGCTGCGACTTACGCTTGTCATAACATAGACTTGCAGTCACATATCCCTCTCAATGAACTAAGCACTTCACCAAGTAGCGCTAACGATATTTGGGGATTTGTAGATTTAAACAACCAACGAGAGTATGCCATCATGGGTCTAAGAAATGGCTCAGTAGTAGTCGATGTTACGGACCCTCAGCTCCCAGCAGAGGTTGGCTCAATTACCGGATTTAGTTCCTCATGGAGAGATGTCAAAGTTTACCAACACTTTGATGAAGTTAGCGACTCATACAAAGCCTACGCCTATGTAACTACTGAAGCCGACTTACAAGGAATGCAAATACTTGATTTAACGGATCTTCCGAACCAAGTCACCCTAGCTGCTACTCATCAAGAATTCTCATCTGCTCATAATGTCTACCTGGCCAATGTTAATTATTCAGATGGTACCGCACTAGAGGGTCTTGAGCCTCTACTCTATATTGAAGGTTCTAACAAAAATGGAGGCGCTTTTCGCGTTTTCAGCTTAGAAGACCCAGCTAACCCAACGCTTGTTGCGACAGCTCCAACGGGATCCGGCTACGTTCACGACGCGACGAGTTTAGTCATTACTGATTCAAGGACTGAAAGCTGTGTTAATGGAAATAACCCTTGTGAAATTTTCGTCGATTTTAACGAGCGTACTGTCGATATCTGGGATATGACAGACCTTAACGCGCCAACAATTTTAAGCTCAACAGGTTACACCGGCGCCAACTACACGCACTCGGGATGGTGGTCTGATGACAAAATGACTATTTTTATACAAGATGAACTCGACGAGCAACGACTAGGGCTTAAGACAACGTTGCGAGCATTAGATATCAGCGATTTGAATAATCCACAGATCGTCGGAACCTATACTGGTCAAACTGACGCAATCGATCACAATGGTTTCACCCAAGATAGCTATTATTATATGTCTAATTACAGACGAGGATTGTCCGTTATAGACGTTAGCGACCCATCCAATATGAGGGATGTTGCATATTTTGATACCTTTGTCGTCCCCTCAGAAGACAGCGCTAATTTTAACGGTGCTTGGGGAGCTTATCCTTATCTGCCGAGCGGTAATATTTTAGTCAGTGACATTGAGTACGGTTTATTCGTTTTAAGACTAAATGAAAATGATGGGGATTTTCCTCAGAGCGTTGATGAAGAAGAAGAGCCAATAGAAGACTCTGACTCTGGCGGTGGTGGTAGCTTCTACTTAATGCTACCTATATTGTTAGCTGGTTCTTTCTTTAGAAGACGACAGAAATTCTACCGTTAAATTAAATGCGTGCTTCCAATCTTATAATTAATCTATTTTAGATTGGAAGTAGCTTTTCTTTTAATGCTGTTAGTTTTTAGAAATATGAATCGAATTTAATGAGCGTTATTACTTCTCACATACCTGATAGTCTTGTGGTAGCTCATCCCTATAAAAAGGTTTCAAATCCTTTTTATCGCAACTACTAAAACCACTAAAGAAACCGCTATCAATATACCCCATCTCGACTCCACTAGGCTTAGTCATATCGATTGATTGGTAAGGTATTTTCTTGAATAAATCACTCCAAACGCGCAATGCACCGCTTGCACCGGTTAACCCGGTTGGTTGATTATCATCTCTGCCTAGCCAGATAACCGCTAGTTTATTATTATCAAAACCTGCGTACCAACTATCTCTGAGATCATTGGTTGTACCGGTTTTGCCTGCCAATAATGTTTCCGGAAACATCCACGAAAGCGACTTAGCGGTTCCTCTTTGAGTAACTTGGGTAAGTAAATGTCGCACAATATAAGCAGCTTCCTGTGAAACAACTTGCCGAGATTGTTTGGGATAGCGCGATAATAGATTGCCGAATTGGTCTTGCACGGCAATGATACCCTGAGGTTTTACCGATGCACCTTGGTTTGCCAACGCCTGATAAAGCGTTAGCACTTCAAACGGCGACATTTCTTTACTACCAAGCGCTATCGAGGGAAACGCCTGTATTTCCTTTGGGTACCCCATCTCTCCAATGGTCTCAGTTATTCGGTCAATTCCAACGTTCATCGCTAACTGTGCCGTCGCTAGGTTATAGGAGTTAACCAAGCCTTCACCTAAAGCGATATTACCCGAGGCATCACCATGATTTTCATTATCGTAATTCTGTGGTTGCCAAAGACTGCCGTCAGTACCTGTAAGAGAAAAATTTTTATCACTTAGTGGGCTAACTAAATTGAATTCTTCAGGAAATTGTAATGCAGTTAAATAGACGAAAGGTTTAATCACCGAACCGGTTTGCCGATAAGCGTCCATAGCTCGATTAAAGCCAACATAATTAGCTTGACGATCGCCAACCATTGCCTGCACTTCACCGCTGGCAATATCACTAACGACAACCGCACCTTGCAATTTTTGCTTAGGATCTAGCGTCGCTATACGCTGACTTAATACCTTTTCGGTTTTTTTCTGCAGCACCGGATCTAGGCTGGTAAAAAGTTTCAGACCATCTCTTTTCAAAGATGCCGCACTGTAGTCAGTCGACAGCTCTCGTTTAACCAAACTCATAAAAGCAGGCACTTTGCTAGTTTGCTGAGGCGGTTTTGCAACGACCATCAAGCTTAGGTCGCTAGATTGAGTAAAAGTCTGTTGGTCAATAATACCTTGCTCATACATTTGAGAAAGTACTAAGTCGCGGCGCTTCTTAGCTCTTTCTGGATGACGTCTTGGATTGTAATAAGAAGGCCCCTTGACCATTCCGACTAACAATGCGATCTGCGACAAATTTAATTTTTCAATTGAACGATCAAAATAAAACTCGCTCGCTCTAGCGAACCCGTGAATGGAAGTGTTAGCACTCTGTCCTAAGTAAACTTCGTTGATATATGCTTGTAAAATAGTCTGTTTGTCGTAATGAAGCTCGGTCAATAATGCCATGATCGCTTCTTTGCCTTTCCGCCAAAGGGAGCGCTCACTAGACAGAAAATGATTTTTCATCAACTGCTGAGTTAGTGTGCTTCCTCCTTGAGTAACTTGTCCTTGACTTATGTTGTTCCAGAACGCTCTCGCTATTCCTTTAACGGAGATCCCCATATGCTGGTAAAAGGCACGATCTTCCGAAACCAGCAGCGCACTAATAAATTCAGGCGGCAGCTGCTCAAGTTTTACTAACTGTCTATCTTGACTATGACCTTGGCTATTTACTTGTATATCGCCGAGTAAAAGTGGGTCGAGACGAAAAAAATTAATCGCTTGTTGGCTACTAAAATCTTTTAGTTCAACAATGCTATTTTTATTGATTGTAATTTGAATTAATTGGGCCGCTTGACGGCCATCCCAATAGTTAAAGGGACGAACCGCTATTACTAGCGTTTGCTGGTAGCGTTCATACTCACCGCTTGAGGTGGCCTTTACTTTTTGCCGATAACCGAGCATAGCTAGCTCTTCAAGCAGCTCAGAAAGAACCAGTGTTTGTCCTAAAGAAAAGGTAAGCGACCTAGCATAAACTTTTGCGGGAATATCCCATGCTTGCTGGTCAAACTCATCCTTTACCAATGCATCTAAATAAATGGTAAGTAGAAGAATAAAAAATAAAAATATTAATCCGAGGCGCCATAGGAACGCTTTAAGCTTAGTAACAATCTCTTTCATAAAGCTAATCCAACTCTTCAACTTTAGGGCATGATACCAAGCAATAAAAAAGCGTATCAAAAATCAACATCTATAGACTGTACTTCTTACTAATTAAGCGTCCTTTATACTTGACTACGATACCTTCCTTATTAATCGATACAAGCGTTAAGTAAGGCGCTATAGTTTCACCAGGACCATAGAATGAGCCGTTAAGTACCACGAAGCTTTTATTCGGGTTGCTAGAAACGGCGTATGAGCTAATTTCCAACGCCGGCAGCTCTGACTTTTCGGAACTAGAAAGCCCTTCAAATTCGATAGATTCTTTAGTGGCAGTTCCGCTATCAGCTCCGTTAACAGTACCGGTTGAATTACTGGAAACTTGAGAAGCGCTTTCATTTGCAGATAAGTCACTTTTTGACTGGTTAGCAATACCGGAAGTTTGACTTTGATTATTACTTTCAATACTTTTTTTAGTTGGTTTATATACCTGCTTAACAACGCCCTGTTGATGAGACAGCTCATCTGCACTAACCTTGGCACCATTTGTTTTTTTCAGCTCGTCATTTGTTTTTGTTGCTAAGTTAGATTCAACTCGTTTTTCCTCGGCTACTAGGGTAGGCGCTTGAGTATCGCCAAGCTCATTCTCACTACCAACATCTTTGGAAAAACTGGCAGCAGATTGCTGTTGCGGTAATGAATTCATTACAAAAAATAACGCAGCCAAACTAGTTAATAAAAGTACACAAAGAACAAAAGAGGTGTGACGCCAGAATTTAACTTTAGCGAGCAACCATTCGTCGCTCATCATTTCATCATCAAAATGAGAGTCGTCAACACTAGGAATAGATTTTCGCTCCTCGGTTTGTGATTGATTCAACGACTCTAACAAAATAGACATAACAAATACTCATAAAAATAGGAAACAGACGGCGAACTACTCTTCAACTCTTTAGTGGTTACTGCAGTAATGGAATTCCGTCCAGTGTTTCTTGGTTTATTACCAAAATAGTTTTCATACCGGCGATGCCATCATCGATTAAATTTCTACGACGTTGGTATTCACTTAGCGCTTGTTTTAATGGCGGATCAAACTCGCGACTCTGGGAAAGGCTGCCATCCACAAGCAATCTCATTTGCTCCGATAGCCAACTAACTGCGTCTCCCTGCTGCCCCATTTTTATATCACCCGCATAGCCCGATGGCCCCTGCCACAGAATTTGGTATTCACCGGTCCAAATAGTTGATAATTCATCTAGAGCAACCGTGACCTTATTGGAGCCAAAACTTAACACCGCTTCAGATCCTTTTAACTTCTCGATAGTGCCCCAAAAGTTCCCCTGCAAACCTGCTGAAAATTTCAAAATTGCTGGGCGATTAATCTCTCGAAGCTGTTGCCAATTTCCGCGCCCAGACTCGCATAATAAATTGTAGGAAGCGGCAAAAAGACACCCATTACCATCAGCCAGCGGAGAATATTCAATTTTCCAAAGCGCCAATAACTGTTGCATTGACCAGTTACCATTAGTGTCCCAGCGTTGATCCGCCATTAAGCGTTCCAGTAAGCTAGCTTGTTCTCGCGTGCTTTCATTGTCATTTGAGGACTTTTCTTCTGACACAGGTGTTTTGTCCTCAGATAAAACTTGCTGACTAATAACTTCGGAGGGTGGTATGGTTTGTCTGCCAAACCAAAAAGCCGCAACCATCAAAATCACAAAAGCAACAGCGCCACCGGCAATCAACAACCACTGGTCTCTGCCTACTGAGTTAGGTAAATTCTCGCCGATGTCGCCACCTAACACATCGCTAACGGCTTCATTCATCACCTTATTGTCGACTTGGGCCTTGTTTCTGCTACTTGCGGCAACCAAAGCTCGGTCGCAGATAGTATTGATTAATCTTGGGATCCCGGCGGTTCGATTATGTAGAACCTCAATAGAACCTCTCGTAAATAAATTTTTTCTACCGCCAGCAATTTTGACTCGATGAAGTACATAGGCCATTGTTTCTTTCAAATTAAGCGGACGCAGGTGGTACCGAGCGGTAATTCGTTGAGCCAATTGACGAAGCTCACGACGAGCTAGCTTTTCTTGCAACTCCGGTTGTCCAACTAGAATAATTTGCAGTAATTTTTTCTGATTGGTTTCTAAGTTAGTCAATAAGCGAATTTGCTCAAGTACTTCGGTTTCAATATTTTGCGCTTCATCAATCATTACCACTACGCTTAACCCTTTCTCATAACATCTGAGCAGGTATTCGCTAATCTTATCGGTTAATACTTTTAGACTTTCGCAGTTATCTGGGTAAGGGATATCGAGCTCATCACAAATAGTTGCTAGAAGCTCTAAACTATTTAGTTTTGGATTAAGCACAAACGCCAACCTAGTGTCGTCTGGTAGCTGCTGAAGCAAGCAACGACATACGGTGGTTTTACCGGTACCCACTTCTCCGGTTAACAAAACGAAGCCGCCACCATCTTCAACACCATAGGTAAGATGTGCCAGCGCTTCACGATAGCGATTGCTCATAAATAGAAATCGCGGATCTGGCGAAATAGAAAATGGTCGTTCGTTGAGTGAAAAATGGCTTAAATACATAGTTTTAATACTGTTCTAAGAGCTTTTACCTATTTCGGTAGGATTAGCTACTAGTTGTTTGAATTTGTTACTCTGTTATTTGGCGTCGCCGTCGATTCAAGGTATATTATACCGGTTATCAATGAAGATGCATGTTTCAGTATTCAGCTAGGAACATTGAACACCAACGGTAGACGCTGCAAATCGAGGCTATAATCCGAAGCGAGGCAACAGAAAGTCATCGAGTTTGATAACTAATATAAGCATCTTAATTCGAAATTCATCTAAGGAAAGCATAATGAGCGAGAATAGTACATCAAGTCAAGAAGAAACCAACAACGAAGCAGCTCCAGTAGAATTAAGTCAAGACGACAAAACTATGGGCATGTTTTGCCATCTTGCGGCATTTGCAGGTCTCATTATCCCTTTTGGCAGCATTATTGGGCCTCTTGTAATATGGCTAACCAAAAAAGACCAATCTGAATTCATTGACCATCACGGTAAAGAGTCGCTTAACTTCCAAATAACCATGGCCATCGCTTTTCTGGTTTCTTTTGTCTTAATGATTATTGTAATTGGTATATTTCTTGTAATTGGCCTCGCCATTTTTGAGCTGGTCGTCATAATTATTGCCGCAATAAAAGCCAACGACGGTGAGCACTACCAGTACCCTTTCGCTATTCGCTTTATTAAATAGTTAAGAATTCTGAGTCAATGCAGATATTTTTAGTTGGCGGTGCGGTACGCGACAAATTACTCGACTACCCCGTTATCGACCGTGACTGGGTAGTGGTTGGCGCGACAGCTGCTGAAATGGAGCAAAGCGGCTACAAACAGGTTGGTAAAGACTTTCCCGTTTTTCTTCATCCCGAAACAGGCGAAGAATATGCGTTGGCTAGAACTGAGCGGAAATCAGGCCTTGGTTATCACGGTTTTGATATTGATGCCTCTAAGAGTGTTACCCTCAAAGAAGACCTTACCCGACGGGATTTGACCATTAACGCAATGGCAATGTCAGAGACCGGTGATTTGGTCGATCCCTATGGTGGAAAAAAGGATCTTGAAGCAGGCCTACTTCGGCACGTTTCTGAAGCCTTTTCTGAAGATCCTTTACGTGTATTACGAGTCGCCCGATTTGCTGCTAGGTACCACCACCTTGGTTTTAAAGTTGCTCCAGAGACGTTGCAACTAATGACTCAACTATCCGCAAGTGAAGAACTTAGCCAACTATCAGCAGAACGTGTTTGGGTTGAAACCAAAAAAGCTTTAAGTGAAAAATCACCACACGTTTATTTTGAAACTTTGTGAGAGTGTGGAGGCCTAGCCCAATGGTTTCCCGAGATTGATTGTTTATGGGGTATTCCAAACCCTGCAAAATGGCACCCTGAAATAGACAGCGGAGTTCATACCATGATGGTATTAGAGCAAGCATCGCTTCTCACCGAGGACACGGTGACTCGATTTGCAGCGGTTTGCCACGATCTCGGCAAAGGGGTGACCCCACGAGAGCAATGGCCAAGTCACCATGGTCATGAAAAACTAGGAATAAAGGTCATAGCCAAATTGTGCAAGCGTCTTAGAGTTCCTAGCCAATATACTCGGCTGGCAAAAATAGTCAGCGAGTTTCATCTTCACTTACACCGAATTGAAGAGCTAAATCCTCGAACCATTGTAAGGGTCCTAGAAAAGACAGACGCATTTAGAAAACCTCAAAGGTTTGAAAAGTTTCTAACCGCCTGCGAAGCCGACTTTCGTGGTCGAACAGGATTTGAAAAACGTGAATATCCGCAATCGCAAAAAATGCGGGATTCTCTAAACGCCTGCCAAAAAATTTCTGTTCAGGAAATACTCGAAGAAGGCTATACAGGACCTCAAATCAGCGAGCAAATTCATCGCCGACGGGTGAGCAAAGTCAAACATATGGATGACTAGTATGCTTTTCATCAACAGCTATAATGGCACGGACGAATCATACGAATGGACTCAAGCAGATAAACCTAAACTAACGGACAAAAAATAATAACAATTTAGAAAGGACTCTTACATGGAAAATATCTACCAGGCGCCAGAATCTACTCTCGACCAAAACACCATCATTAAACCAGCCCCAGAATCTATAACAAAACCAATTAAGAACGCGGTAATTGCCGGCTCAATTGTTACCGGCTTAACGCTTGCCTTGTCGATCTTGGCAATGGTTAACCAACAACTGGTTATGGGGATCGGCCAAGACGCTATCGTTGATGGCATCCTCTATCTAGGGCTTACCTTTGGTGTCTATAAAAAAAGCAGAGTAAGTGCGATCTTTCTTTTTTCGCTTTTCACAATGTCAAAAATTTACATGATTAGTGAGAGCGGCTCTTACAGAGGAATTCTATTCTCGTTGATCCTTATTTATTATTTTTTTAAGGGTATATTGGCAACTTTTGAATATCATAAATTTATGAAACAACAAAACCCCATGTACTCATCAAATAATAAGTGGGTGGTTTGGGTAGTTACACCGATAGCAATAATTACTTTAGCATTTGTCGTTTTAGGTCTGTTAAGTATAAATGGTTACCTTGTTTCTAGTGATGTCCAACGTGGTTCAGAAGTCTCTGCCGAAAACTACCAACACCTTCGCGAAAGCAATTTGATTAATGATGATGAAACCATTCAACTTTTTTACTCCGAAGGATTAAGTAGCATTTTAGAAGGGGGTAATATTCTTACTGATAAAAGAGCAATCAGCTACGAATCAAATGGTCAAACAATAGACCGTTATTCAGCGTTTTATGAAGAAATTGAAACGGTTTCTGTGGCAAGTAAAGGCAGTGGTTTTGAAGACACCTTGATTCTGGTTGAAAAATTCAGCGGCGATTCTTTTTATATTTTGGCTTCTACTGAAAATGATGGTGACAAGCTTTTTCTTTCAACGCTCAAACAGAATATTCCAGTTCCTGAAGAAAATGAATAACGTCGAAAGTTCATATCCTTAACATTAGTCGTTTACAATCGGTTAGTATCTATTCCACTTAGAATAGGTATAAAGCCCAGAATGTATTCAAAGCCTATTATTCAAATAAAGCAGAAAACACACACTATGCAGAGAATAAATGCCAAACTGAGAAAATAGATAACAAACTAAGAATACCGGCTAAATCATTAGGAAAACTAAAATAGCACCAAGTGCCAAGCGATAATAGATGAACGGTTTAAAGCCTATTTTGTCGAGTAAAATCAGAAAGAAATGAATACAAGTAAGCGCAGCAACAGCGGAAACAGCTGCGCCTAATATAATCATGGTCCAATCGACAGGTAATTGACTGGTGGCTAGTTCGTAAGATTTAAGCCCACCGGGTAATACGATTGCAGGAATAGACAGCAAAAAAGAAAATCGAGCAGCAGCTGTTCTGGTTAAACCTAACAGTAGACCCGCCGTCATTGTTATTCCTGATCGAGAGGTCCCTGGAATAAGTGCTATGGCTTGGGCAAAACCAATAAAAAGAATGTCCTTCGCCCGCAAGCTATGCTCATCCCTCGCCTCTTGAGCGCGGTTGTCCGCCCACCATAAAACTAGCGCGAACAAAATGGTAGTAAAAGCGATCACCTCAGTTGCTCGTAAGTGATTTTCTACTACTTCAAAGTAGTTAAATAGCATTCCGACTATACCGACCGGGAATGTTCCCCAAATCACAGCCCAAGCAAGCCGGCCATTACTGGTTTTTTCTCCTTTTAAAACCCAAGAAAACCAAGCGACAATCATATCAATCACTTCCTTGCGGAAATAAATTAATACCGCAAGCAAAGAACCCACATGGACAGCGACATCAAATGCTAAACCTTGCTCAGCCCATCCAAGTAACTGTGAAGGAAGAATCAAGTGGGCAGAACTAGAAATCGGTAAGAATTCCGTTAAACCTTGTAATATAGCCAATAAGACTGCTTGCAACCAATCCATATGTTCTTCCAACTATTGTGTAAAGTGATAAATCAGCGCGAGTATAATCAACTCAGCGAAAGTTATCACCCAAAAATACAACCCCACCAATAATATCTTGGCCAGTCGGCTTTCTGCCTTTTTATTTCTGATGCTAAGAATCGTACCCGCTACAAGGGCTATTAGCATTATTACGGCTAGATATGATTTCCACGCCACCATCGGAGCCGCCCAGACAGGAGTGGAAAAAAGGGCCAATAAGATAGCCAAACTTAATCGATTTTTCATTATTTCATTCTCATTGTGAATAATAGCCGGCTAGAGTCTGTGCCGATGATCCTGTAACTCAAAGCCTTTAAGATCGATAGTATTATCGGTAGCGATTGAAATCACTTTGATAACCTCACCCATTTGCCCTGGCATTAGTAACATTTGAAGCTCTTGACTAAGGCGATAGCGTGCTTTCTCCGGTAACTCTTCAGCCAATAGCTGATTAAACTCGGTTATACCATTTTCAAGTAGAAATCCGGCCTGAGTCGTATACCCTCGCACCTCAAGTCCGCATAAATCAGCAAGCTGGGCGACGTGGCTAAAATCGACATGAGCGGTGATGTCCTGCAAACCAACCAATTTTAAGGGGTCGCTATGAACTTTATGCCTAACAAAGCACGACAATGAACCAGAGACTCGTTGCGGATGGTAATACTCGGTTTCATTATAACCGTAATCAATTAATAAAATTGCACCACACGTTATCGAATGAGCTAAAGCTTTTAACCACCCCGCTAACAGCGGCCGATATTCAGTTTCATAACCGTCAGGAAAAGCATCAATATTCAAAAGCGGCTTAGGTAACCCCTCTAGACTATCAATTGGACGCAATAACTCTACAAGTTCATTTTGCTCAATTCCCACTCCTACCCGATGCCACTTTTTATCTTTTAAAACAACCCTCTCGCAAGGAATAGCATCCAGTACCTCGTTAGCTAATATAATGCCATTAAAGTCCGTAGGTAAGGATTTTAACCAAACGAACATGTCGAGATGCTCTGGAACCATCTCCGCAATTAATGCTCGCTGCTGCGCTTGCAACTGAGGCGATGGTTCAAGTATAAAATAGTGCTGCGGCAATGATTTAAACGCTGACAACGACTTCGTTAAATTTACGGCGAGAATTCCACTTCCCGCTCCAATCTCCAAAATATTGCTGTTGCTTGTCTCGACTAAATAGTCTTGCATACAATGAGCTAAACTATAGGCAAATGCTTTACCCATTTCCGGAGCAGTAATAAAATCACCGGATTCGCCAAATTTTTGCTGACGATTTTGGTAATAACCTAATTCAGGATAATAAAGTGCTGCT
>CAJQOL010000164.1 GCA_905479925.1 uncultured Kangiellaceae bacterium
GATTTCTGCGAAATCTTTTGTCTCTCCACCAAATGCTGCTGATAGAACTGTACACATTGCCGCGGTTAAAGTTGTTTTACCATGATCAACGTGTCCAATGGTTCCTACATTGACATGGGGTTTCGTTCGTTCAAATTTTTCCTTAGACATAAATGCCTCCAAAAAGAGAGTTAAGCTTAAAAAATATTAAATTTTAGTTACAAAGGAATAAACTATCTATACTCCCAAACATAACTAAACCCGGAACAGTCGTTAGACCAATCCGAGAAAAAATGGTGCCGATAACCAGATTCGAACTGGTGACCTCTCCCTTACCAAGGGAGTGCTCTACCGACTGAGCCATATCGGCTGTTTGTTCGAATTGGAGCGGGTAGCGGGAATCGAACCCGCATCATCAGCTTGGAAGGCTGAGGTTCTACCATTGTACCATACCCGCCTATTCAACTCGCTATTCGCAAGTCATGCTTCATCACGACAAACAAAACACTTTTTAGCGACGTTTAGATTAAACATCAATCCAAAAGGACGACAATCTATCAATCGTAATACTGGTGGTGGGGGAAGGATTTGAACCTTCGAAGGCGAACCGTCAGATTTACAGTCTGATCCCTTTGACCACTCGGGAACCCCACCTTAATTTTATTCAAACTGATTATCTGTCAACCACCCAGTAAACCAGCGGCGAATAATGACAATAAGGCAATTAAATAGCAAGCTATTTATTTGCGATATGGCGCAGACATATAATCTACTCTGCACCTTGAACCTATTCGCTTTGAACCCATCAGTTTCAATGATGGGCTTTGTACAACAATGGGGTGGACATTTCTGTACACCCCATCTTAAATATGGTGCCGGTTCCCGGAATCGAACTGGGTACCTACTGATTACAAGTCAGTTGCTCTACCAAGTGAGCTAAACCGGCATTTTATTGGCCAAATAGGTAAAAATTAACAATTCGGCACTCCGTACTTTTTGAAGACTTAAATAAGCTCCTCTTAAGCAGGGACGCGAATTCTAATGAGTTCTTTTGAAATGATCAACGGTTTTTTTAACTTTTTAGCAATTCTTACTACTTCTCTTTGTTTCTGCAGGCTTTCATAGGTTATTTGAAGTCAGTTTTTAGTCATTTCACTAATATTTAGCTGTTTCTTTATAGAGATTCGCAAGACCAACAAACACAAGGTGTTCTACAAATATCATTTGCTCGAGTTTTTCGGCATTTTTTGCGAAATCTTTTAAAAAGCTCTGCCAATAGTAAGAACCTCCACCGGTCACGTAGCATCGCGTTATGCCATATTCACTGATAGAAGAGGAAATAACATGGGTTAAGTAGCTTGAATACATAGCATCGATGCCGAAATGAACGCACTCATCGGTCGATCTCCCCAACCTAAATTCCTGCATAGGCTTGTTATTGGCAGCAAAACGAACTTTGCCTGTATCATTTAAACTTCGCCTTACAAGATTGTTACCGGGAATAATATGACCGCCTAAATGCTTTCCGTTATGACCGATGATATCTAAAGTAATGGCTGAGCCTATATCAATAATGGCACAGCAGTCACAGCTAACTTTATTGCTCAGCGCAAGCATCGCCAACCATCGATCGACACCCAATTTCGATGGATTTTGATAGGCACACTGGATTCCACAAGCAGACGAACTGGTTTCGGCAAAGAAAATTGAAGCGTTTAGCGTGGTCAAGACATTTGATAAACCAGTATTGTCTTCGACATTTCTAACACTCGCCACCAAAACAGTGGATATAACCACTGAACGCTTTCGAAGCTCGTCAATTAGCTCAACTGGAGAACTAACCCGGTTAATATCAGACAATGAAGCATCTAAAGTGACCGCTGAAAGCTCTTCCAACAAAATATACTTTAACTGAGTATTCCCCCAATCAATTAGCAAAAACACTTATTATTACCCACCAATATCCAGTTATAGCTAAAGAAATTAATCAAGTTTTTTGCGATTAGCTCTAAGGCTAACTTCTCCAGAATAAAAGGTTTTTTCCCCTTCGTTAGTGGCAAGAATAATAGCTCCACTCTTATCCACTCCTATCTCTTTACCAGCCACTTTGCCTGTTCTAGTATGAAGTTCCACTACTTGGCCATAATAGGCGCTCTGTTGATTCCATTCATTTCTAAAACTATCAAAACCTTTGCTCATATACTCCACTAACATCTGGTCAAGTGAAATGAGAATCGAGGCTAAGATCTGATTTCTATCAACATCATCTTTAAGTACGTCGGTCAAGTTAATCCATGGCTGGTCAATTTCACTCTGCTGTAACTGCATATTCCAGTTAACACCAATACCAATATTAAGAAAGCTTTTGTCGTTACTGTCTCCGCTTGCCTCAACCAGTATACCGGCCATTTTCTTTTGGCCTACCAGCAGATCATTTGGCCATTTTAGGGCCACCTTTTGTTTACTATGGTGATTTAATAACTTGGTTAGCCCAATTCCAATTGCCAAACTAAGCCCTCCCAACGCGCTCAACCCCATAGGAAGGTTAAGTCCGAGTGAGAAGTACAAATTTGCGCCAAATGGCGAAACCCACTTACGGCCCTTTCTGCCTCGGCCCATGGTTTGATGCTCCGCGATGCAAATTCGTCCGATGCCAGGTTTATCTTTCCATGTTCTAGTTAAATAGCTTGATGTAGAGTCGACGGTCGGCAACACCTCAATTTCAGAAAACAGCGATAATTTATCTAAAACGTTTCCATTTAAAATTTCGGGATCGATTAATTCTAATCCTTCTGGAATCTTGTAACCCTTTCCTCGAACTGCGTATACCGGAATTTGCCAACTCTCTAATTTGCCAACCAGCTTCCATATGGCGGTACGTGATACGCCTAGATGCTCAGCCAACGCCTGACCGGAGTGGAACTTACCGTCTGACATTACCCAGATTAAATCTTGTAGTCGCTTTAAACTTTCAGCCTTCATTTCTCGCTCACTAAAGATACTAGCTCTAATAAATGTAACGATTTCTCAAGAATGCTTATTGCATACTATCTTGAAAAATTCTTACTTCTGGCTCCAAGGTAATCGCAAAAAGCTCAAATACCTTTTTAATAACAGTCTCAGCTAATCGAAGGATATTTTTGCCATCATTATCTGAGTAATTAACAAGAACCAGTGCTTGATTTTTATGCACACCAACTTTGCCAAAAGTTTTGCCTTTAAGCCCTGCTCGCTCGATTAACCAACCGGCGGCTAGTTTAAAACGCCGATCTTCCAACGGGTAAGCGACGATCTCAGGAAAGCCGTTCAACAGTTGTTTATATTGCTGGTTCGATACAACAGGGTTTTTAAAAAAACTACCTGCGTTAGGTAATTGTTCTGGATCCGGTAATTTTTGTTGCCTTAATTCGACCACCTTATCAAAAATTTGAGTGGCAGATATATTTTTGTTGTTCGAAAAATGCGCCTTTAACGGTGCATAGCTAATGACCGGGAAAAGCTTTTTTGATAATACCAAGCTAACATGAGTCACCAAATAACGCCCCTGCGCTGCGCGCTTTATAATACTATCTCTATAGCCAAAGCCGCACTCTTCGTTATTTAGTACAATCTGTTCGCCAGTAGAGAAGTCAAAACAATCGACTGTGGTAATAAAAGATTCCACTTCAACACCATAGGCACCTATATTCTGAACCGGAGCGGCGCCGACGGTTCCCGGAATAAGCGCCAGATTTTCAAGGCCAAAGTAGTCTCTATTCAAGCAATACTGAACAAACTGATGCCAATTTTCTGAAGCCGCTACGCGAAGCTCAATATGTTCAGGTGTTTCTTTAATTACTTTAATACCTTTTAGTTGCGGATAGATAATTAAACCATCGAAACTATCCACAAACAGACAATTACTACCGCCACCTAATACCATGCGGTTTGGGTATTGCTTTATTTCTTTGTAATCCTGCAACAACTGTTCAACAGACTCGATCTGAATAAAATGTTTTGCGGTTGCGGATACTTGAAACGTATTTAAGGTATCTAGAGGGATTTTATGGGTTATATTGCTCAAACCGTCTACTCAAGGAAGAAAAGCTCTATATATCTTACACGAGGGCGTATTTACTTCAAAATACCAAATGTCTATTCTGGCGATTTTTTTCGCCATACAGGTACAATAATCCAACACCCAGGCATTTTTGAGCGGTTGCTGACTTCAATGGGTTATCGAGTTTCTTAGTCAAGAACAAAGCTAATCCAATTGTATTTGTAACAACGTATATGTAGCGTGTAACATTGATTCGACAGCAGGGTCAATCTAGAAACGCATTAATGAAAGTGGTACTTAATAAGTATGTTTATTGGTCTCTTCAAAAAAAGAATAGCTAACTCGGTTATAGCACTGGTTTTATCGCTGCTAATTGCTCCTTCAGCAACAGCGGAAGTAAACGAAGGAATGCTAGCCCCTGACTTCACTATACAGAGGCTAGACGGCACTCAGTTCAAGCTTAGCGATTACCGCGGAAAAAAATCTGTTTATGTCGTCTTTTGGACCACATGGTGTACCTACTGCATGAAAAAGATCCCAAAGCTACAGCATGCTGCGACGGTTTTAGATAAACAAATTGAAATTATTGCTATTAATACCAGTGAAAAAGATACTTTTAAAAAAGCTACTAAATTCCAGACAGACCGTAATATAAAGTACCCGCTCGCTTTTGACTTTGGTAAGAAAGTCACAGATTTGTATAGTGTTTGGGGAACTCCGACTGAGTTTATAGTTGATATTAATGGAGCAATCGTCCATCGTGATGGAGTCCCAGAAAATCTATCAGAACATTTAAGTAATTGGAATATGTTCGACCATAGCCATAAGAGAAAGCCGCTAGTCGCTGACAATGGTTGTAATAAGGAGAATAAGACGTGCTGAAATCAGCATCTGGCTCACAGCCTTCAAAGCATTCCGTTAAAAAAGGGTCGGGTAAACCCAGCTATATTGGTGCACTCGAAAGCGGTTTAAATCGCAGAGCATTTTTGCGCCAATCAAGTATCGCTCTCCTTGTAGCAGGAATTGCAGGGTGCAAACCGGAGACGCCAAAAAGCTCTGGTAACGGTTCAGAGGTATCGGCAAAGGCTCAGTCGTCTGAAAACCAATATAAACAAGCTTTTGTTTTTGATAAACATCAAAAGCAAACGATAACTTTGGTGCAAAATCACTTATTCCCAGATGACGGTGATGGGCCCTCAGCTAGGGATTTTAATGCGTTGAACTATTTGACCTGGGCGCTTACGGATCCTGACAATCAAGACGACGGCGACGGCGATTTCGTTGTCAAAGGGATCGGCTGGTTAGATGGATTAGCTGAACAGACTCAGGGGGATCTATTCATAAATTTACCAAATGAAGCACAGCAAAAGCTGTTACAACAAATAGCACGCTCTAGTACCGGTGAGAACTGGCTATCATTGCTTGTATATTACCTATTAGAAGCACTGCTTCTAGATCCTTTTTACGGTGGAAATACCAATGGTATAGGCTGGAAATGGCTAAAGCACCAGCCAGGATTTCCTGCACCTGATAATGACACTCACTATTTAAAATTCACTTAAGTTCGCTACAAAGCGTATTCCGTTTTAAATTAAACAAAAAAAACAGAAGTAAATAATAAACTCTTTCTATCAAAGGTCTAAACATGTCTCAACTAGTTGAATTTGATTGTTGTGTCATAGGCAGTGGCGCTGGCGCTGGCCCGGTCATCTATGAACTTGCTAAAGCAGGATACTCTGTGGCGGTATTAGAAAAAGGAAAATGGTACAAAGAAACAGACTTTCGTAAGGATGAGCAACTCTACCGGCACGATGCTTTTCGCTCAAAAATAGAAAATGAGCGCCATATTCTTGAAGAGCACGATGGTGAAAATTGGACCGAAGATACAACGGCGCAATTTTGGGGTGGTAATATTGTTGGTGGCGCGTCAAATTTTATGAGCGGTTATTTTCATAGACTAAAACCCCAGGATTTTAAACTAGCGTCTACCTTTGGCGTTATCGAAGGTTCTAATACCGTCGACTGGCCAATCAGCTACCAAGACTTGGAGCCGTATTATACAAAAGCTGAAAATATCATTGGCATATCTGGCAAAGTGGTTGAGCACCCGTTTCTTGAGCCACGCTCTACAAAGGACTATCCACTTCCACCAACCGCTGAACACCCTATCGCGTCATGGTTTGATAAAGCCTGTCGAAAAATAGGTTTAAACCCTTTACCGATGGCTAGGGGAATCTTGTCTCGACCTTTTAACAACCGAAAAAGTTGTGAATACTCTGGTTATTGCGGTAGCTATGGCTGTGCTTCTGGAGCAAAGGCCAGTTCAAGAGCGGCGCTTATTGATGATGCGGTTGCAACTGGTAACTGCACAATGTTTACCGAAGCAAAAGCTTATAAGCTGGATAGTGACCAACAAGGAAATGTTACTTCGGTTCGATATTTTGATAGCGAAAAAAAGTCAGTACAAATAAAAGCTAAAATATTTGTTGTCGCTTGTTATTCCATAGAATCGTCTCGCCTGTTGCTTAGCTCCCCCGGTGAAAAGCACAAAAATGGTCTTGGCAATAACTATGATCAAGTCGGAAAAAATTTGCATTGTTGCGCAGGTGGTACTGGTCACGGAGTTTTTGACTTTAGCCAATTAAGTCAATCGCAAATAGACCAACTTATGATACGGGGACCTTTCTTTAATCGCGCTCTTCAAGATTGGTACGTTATTGATGATAAAGAAGCTTTTGACGGACCTGTTAAGGGAGGGACTATCGACTTTGTATTCGATCCACCCTCTCCTACAGCCGATGCTAATGAACTCAAATGGCAAGACGGCAACTTACTTTGGGGAACCCCGCTTAAGCAAAAAATCAAATCTCATTTCACCCAATCAAAAGATTTCAAATTTGAAGTTTTTTGTGACTGGCTTACCAATGACGATTGTTATGTTAGTTTAGATAAAAATGAAACCGATGATTGGGGGACGCCAGTTGCACGAGTGAAAGCAGGTTCTCACCCTCACGACCTTAAAGTCGGTGAATATATTGTTGAAAAAGGTAAGCAGGTTATGGAAGCATTAGGCGCTCATAGCGTCCGTGGAAGCGCCTTTAGTGCACCAACTTCTAACCTTATTGCTGGAGGCTTACGTTTTGGCAATGACCCAAAAACATCCGCTCTCGATCCTAACTGTCGAGTCCATGGAACAAACAATTGTTTTGTAACCGATGGAAGCTTTATGCCAAATGGTGGCAGTATCACGCCAACTTTTACCATATATGCAAATTCATTTAGGGTTGCCGATAGCATTTTGGCTCAGCTAGAGGCGCAATGAAGAAAGCTAAGACATGGGAATTTGAGGACTAGCTAGCTTAGGCGAGTTAGCCTTAGGTTCGCAAACTTTGCTTTGAAATCCCATTGCCGTTTTAATAAAATTATTGCTAATATATCCGTCCGCAACCAGACAAGCCTAGGAAATACTTATGCCAGCAGATATCGTAATTCGGCCGGCTATCGCCGACGATGTTGAAACCTTACTAAGGTTTGAGCAAGCTATTATTGAGTATGAACGACCAATGGAACGAAATATGAAGAGCGAGCCGTTCCACTACTATGACTTGTCAGAATTAATTCAGTTAGATACTGCGCAAGTGCTCGTCGCGGAGCACCAAGAAAAACTAATAGGTTCCGGTTTTATCCATATAAGAAAAAGTCGAGATTATTTAGACCATGATAAGCATGGCTACCTCGGTTTTATGTATACCGATCCGAACTATCGAGGCCAAGGTATAAATAACTTACTTATCCGTGAGCTCACCAAGTGGGCGATAGACAAAGGGCTTAAAGTGCTTGCTCTTACCGTTTTTGCGGAAAATGAGTCCGCTATAAAGGCCTACCAAAAAGCAGGTTTTTATTCCAACCTTGTGGAAATGAGACGTAATCTAGATGAGACTTAATATTGATGAGAGCGAATAATTTTGCAGAATAATAAAAGTAGCAAGTCCTGTGAGAACTGCTCGTCCAGTTTAATAGCGCAAAAGTATTATTGTTTCAATTGCGGTCAAAAGGCCGACTCTTTAAATCGTCCATTTCGAGAGATAGCGGCGGAATCCTTTCACGAATCACTTGATATT
>CAJQOL010000165.1 GCA_905479925.1 uncultured Kangiellaceae bacterium
CTCCTTTGGTCTTGTAAGTCAAAACCGGCTTAAAGCGAGCCACCAGCGAAATTAACCCAGTATCCGTCATCGCCTCAATCACTGAACTAATTGTTTTGTATGCTTCCGGTGCTTCCTCAAAAATCAAGTCTTTGTTATTACAAATAACACGACTGCCAAATCGGGTTCTTTCGAGATCAGACATCCTGTAACGCTTAGATAATCGATCTTTACATTCACTTCGCATCCACTTTCGACCCGCGCCATGCGCTAACGAAAATAGCGCTTCATCCCATTGCTGAGATTCAACATTAGGTTTAACCAAGTAGCTATAGTCTCCTCTAGAGCCTGGTATCATCACAAGTCCGCAATCCCCTGGAGTGGCACCTTTTCGGTGAATCCAGCCTAGTTTACTATCGACCTTTTTCTGCGATACTAGATTATGGTTAACATCGAGTAGTTGCTCTCCTTTAGCATGCAGCTTCGCCAATATTCGGCCGGCGATTAATTCTCTATTTAATTCCGCAAATTTAATTGCGTTGTCATGTTGATGAATATAATCACTGAAAGTCGCCGTTCCCATTTTAAGACCGTTGTGGCCAAACTGTTCAACATGACTTCTCAGAACGCTTTGTCCCAATCCCCTCGAACCACTATGCACCAAAAGTACTAACTGATTCTTGTCTATTAAGAGCTGATCAACAATTAGCTGATTGTAGATCTTTTCTAGTTGCTGCAATTCCGCGAAGTGATTGCCTCCTCCAATGGTACCCAGTGAGTGTCCGAAACCTGTCAGTTGGATTTTCTTCTCGCGGGTTTTCTGCTCAATGGTCAGTTGCCAATCTTCTGACAATTTTTCATCGATGCCCGAGAGTTTTTTCTCAAACTTATCGAGATTGACCTTTCTTGCTTTTATGTTTGTATTCCACAATGACATACCGCAGCCAATATCATTGCCGATCAAAGCTGGATATATCCTATCGTAAGACAAAAATGCCGCACCAATTGGATAACCTCTCCCTGGATGCAGATCTGGCATACCCGTTGCCTTTTTGATGCCTTTTAGCTGCGCTGTTTTTTCTAGTTGTTGGATCGCTTTTCCTTCGATCCAGGTGTCTGAGTTCGCGATTAAATTCACGCGACTAGACAATATTTTTATATGATTGCCCATAATCCAATTCCCAAATAAATGGTTTAATAATAAATAGTGTTTGAATTGGCAGACCTAATTACAGAAGTAATTTAGGCTTAGGGGAAAGCCGATATGGCTTAACGTAAAACAGAATTACTTTTGAATTGACCTGCAAAAGATATTAATTATTGTCATTTCATAAATCTCCTTTGCGTTGTAGTATTGGTTTGTTGATGTGTTTAAATCTTGTTGCGCGAAGTGTAATCATATTTGAAAAAAATCGCAAATCAATTCATCACTTTCTTTGTAAAGTTTTTGTAAATAGCGAACGATAGAACATCTGTAGTTTCACAATCAGTTGGTATTGTAGGTAAACTTAAAGGCAATGCTCTGCATTACAAGCCTGTTCCATACGGGCTATGCTATATAGTCGCAATATAAAATAGCCGTAATATAAAAATATTTTCACTCAGCGTGTAATAATTCTGAACTTTAGCCACTAACTAGCCGTAAACATCGAAATACTGGAGAATTTGGAAAAAATGGGTGCTGATTTCTATCTTAATAAAATACTGCCTTATGCGGGGATCATCGTAAAGATCTGCAGGGCGTATACAGACTCTCAGCAGGATTTTGAAGACTACTATCAAGAAGTATGTTTGCAGATATGGCGAAGTCGCGACGGTTTTTCTGGAAAATCCGAATGGTCGACTTGGCTTTACAAGGTTTCTCTTAATGTCTGCTTAACTTACTTGAAAAAGAAGAAAAACGATCCGCATCACTTTACTTCCGATACGCTTCCCGAGGAAGCTGAGATAGATACCGATACATTTAAAGATGCCGCGGTTAACCATCTCTATGTCGCAATTAAGAAACTCTCCGAAATCGATAGAGCAGTGATACTACTTTATCTTGAAGAAAAAAGTTATCAGGAAATTGCGACTATTATCGGAACCAACAGTAACAATATTGGTGTTCGGATCAAACGAATTAAAGCTCGACTATCAAAGATTATGCAGGCAGAGGAGAATTAGATGGCTAAATCAATAGAAACTATATGGAAAGAAGGATTTATCGATGACGACTCAGTCATCATCCCGAAGATTACCGATCTTTACAATCAAAAGTCACAAAATTTGGTTGATAAATTTCATCGCATGTTTGATATTAATCGCAAGGCTATATTGGCTGGCGCTGTCGTAGTAGTGGCAGTATCTACTTTAATTGACCTGCCATTTATAGGATTAATCATCGCGGCAATGTTAGTTTTTTTAGTTTATATTGGAAATAATGGGTATAAGCAACTTAAAAACCTGGATAAAGGTAGTAGCAGTTATGAATATTTAAAGGCCTTCGCTGAGTGGCGAACAGAAATGCTAGAACTTTATGGGAAAGCCTATACTTATTTCTACCCGCTCTTTTTTATGGTGCTAGCAATACGCTTTCGATTTTCTGAAGATGCGCGTGCTATTATAAATTTTATTGCTGCGGAATTGCCAGACACCCTAATGATAGCTGGTACACCTTGGTTTTTAGTTGCGGGTTTTCTAGCCATTACAGGCCTACTTTTTTACTATGGCCGTGCCCTCTACAAAATAGATGTCGATATTGTTTATGGTCCATCATTTAGAAAGCTCGATGCACTGATTGCTGAAATGGAGGAGCTACGGAAATAAACTCACTCAATCCCAATAAGTCCACCAAGCAAAATTATTGCTTTGTGGACTCTGGATTATCCTAGGAAACTACACGCTTAACGAACAAGGCCAAATTTGGTTTCATAGTCATTCCATAGTTCGAAAAATCTACGCTTAGCATAATTCTCGGCAAACTCCTCTCCCCCTCTCATTCGATTTTGCTTTGGGCTTCTCAATTTATCAACATGATGTCCTAATTCATGCAGAAAAACGTGCATTAAAGTAAATGCTTTTGCTTGCAACGGAGTAAAATAGCAAGTCCAGATAATTTCAGTTTCTTTTTGTGGTTCTACTTTATCAAGAGATTCATCTATGAGCTCCATATCCAATGCTGATTCAGCTTGTTCTTTGACGGAAATATTATTCTCGCAGGATGACGAAGCTTCACATTCGACTTCCTTTTCCGTACTTTCACAGACCACTCCAAGGATTTCGAAAATCCATGAATGCTCTTGATAGTAGCAATCAGTGTGCTCTATCCAAAGATCCTTTGGCCAAGCACATAGCCATATGCAGCCCGTATCATCATTAGTGAAGTGGCGATAATAGCCATCTGTGTATTCATCTTCACCTGCCAAAAATACCGACTCGATACCCTCTGATATTTCAAACCAATCAGGAATAATATCGAAAAAGTCATGGATCTCTTTTTTGCTCACAACATGAATAAATCCTCGACTGGGACTCACTCGATCAACCACATAGCCGAGCCTTGCCGTTTTCTTGTGATTGTTTTTTCGTTGAACATGTCCACCAATGACCTTTGGTGACGTTTTTCTGTTATAGCTTGTTTTCATAATTTTTTCCTTGGGCATACGCCAACGAGCAGCGCAATATTGTACGCTGCTGTTCTAGAACTTGATTCTTTATTCTCTAACGTAGTAGTCGCGACGCGAGCCGTCATACCTGCCGGTCTTCAGGCAACACGCCTTAAAATCTTTGCCCAGATAAACATGGGCATGGATCGTTCCTACCGAGTTTCTCTGAAAGCTCTTTGCCGCCGTGCACGATTCGATCGCCACGTTTAACTTGAGTTTCAGATGGAAAACCTTTCCGTCGCTTACTAGTCTTCTCGAAAAAAGAAATTATGAATTGATTGATTATTACGCATGATGCACCTCCTAACGCTCGATATCTTCGAGTCCTTAGTTTATTGATTAGAACTAATTTTTGTTGCTTAATACGGAAAAGCGCGCGCAAAAATACGTACCTAGTTCGCTGACCAGTTCCAGTTAAGCGTGGTTTTATTTGACAGGCCTAGTTACGAAAACGTAAACAAGCTCAATAATGAGTGCTACGACTCGAACATAGACCAGCAAAAGAGTTGATTCAAAAACATTTTTATCTCCTTGCTATGGTTGAAAAGATGATTAAAACAGTGACTATTAAATTAAGTCGGGAGGAGTTTAAATAAAAGTGATGCTAATTGCAAATAAGATCGATTCTTTCTCGCAGGGTAAAGTAATTAAAACGATTAGCTCCTTAGTTTAAATAACTGGCGTAAACTAAACGCAATAAAAATAACACTGATTACTAGCCAAACACCGCCCCAGATTATCGTCGTACCGCCGAACTCTTCAGCTAACATGTAGGCGTCCGAACGGAGGTGGGAACGAGCAATGGTATCACTGTATATATCCAAGGGCACGTAGAGCATACTTGTTAATCCGATGATTCTCAGCAAGAAATCATTAACCTTTGCGGTAAGAAATTTTGCTGATAACAACATGGTTATCCCAGTGGAAATGCCGAACAAAAGAACAAAGGTGTTGCTACCCAATAGCAATGTAATGGCGATTAATAGACTTCCTAGGACGGCCATTACCGCTCGGTCTAACTTAGATGACACCGCCATTGAAAAAATTAGAATTCCCCAAAGCAATGACCCCAAATAGCCAGAGGTTAGAGTTATAAAACGATTTCCCCCAGCGGAAATGACATGGCCTCCAGCTTGCGGAACAACTTCAAAGGCAATCACATTGCCACCGGTAAGAATAGTAGCTATAGCATGGGATGATTCGTGAAAAAATACAACCAACAGCTTTAACGGGTATAAGAATACGGTATTCCAAAGAAAAAAAATGGCGACAACCAGTGCAATAGTGATGGCCAAGTTGGCCGTTCGATCAGATTTGGACATGACGAGAAAAGTTAGACATAAAAGAAAGACCTAGACATAATGATAAAAATTAGACATTAGAGAAATATTAGCTAAGACCTATAAATGGTCGACTAATTGCTATCAAAACTTTTTAACGAACTGAAGAACATTCCAGCACCGCCCGCCATTAAGACAATAAATACGAGTATATCGAATGCAGTCATTGGCATAATAGTCATTCTAATATTAACGATAATACCTGCGATCAAAGCAATAACACTTAAACCGCTTAGCAACCAACCCACTAGGTTCTTGCTGTTCCAAAAAATCATAAAAATACCGATAAAGAAAGGTATCAATATCATTCCACCGGTTACCGCAAAGCCGCCGCTTCCCATACTGTACATATGGGTTCCTATACCAAAACCACGAGAAAACGCACCAGTGGTAACGATTACTTTACTTAGAAATAAATAACCGCCAGTACACATAAGTACTAGTCCAAATAAGTAACGACCGATTCCACCTTTGGAACCGCCTGCTCCTTCTGGTTTGTGCATATTTTTCCCCTATTCATTTGAAAATCACGTAAGTATTATTATCGAACCAATATTTTTATGTTCAACAGAACAATATATTGTTTAATAAAACGAATGAACCAGTTAATTATTTCGTATTATTAACCGGTACTCAGTCTATATTTTCTTTATCGGTTAATCAAACAGGACTAGGCTGTAACAAGAAAGCTTACAATATGGCGATTTTATCAGCTGGTGACTTTTTCAGGATGCGACAAAGAGTCGTACTAGGGAGAAATTCATCATTCAATAGAGTGGCTAACCGAGGTTAACCACTTATAGCCTTCGCATATTCTTAGAAAACCCTTTGGTCAAAAAATCCATTTGGTCAGCAAGAATATTTCTATTGGCTAAAGCCAAATACTCTGACTTATTTGGTGTAAATGGGATAGCAATCAATTTCATGTTTGCTTCTTCCGGAGTTCGGCATGCTTTATGATTATTGCAGGCTTTACAAGATGCTACGCAATTCATCCAAGTGTTTCGTCCGCCTCGTGCTTGTGGCATAACATGATCACAAGTCAATTTGTTGCGCCTGAATGTCTTACCGCAATACATACATAAATGCCCATCACGCTGGAACAATGCGCTATTAGAAAGTGAAGGTACACGAACATCTCTGGGATGTATTTGACCATCCGTAGCAATAACGGATGCAATATCAAGTACCGAGCGCTTTCCAGTCATTCGAGAATGACCGCCGGTAAGACGAACTGAGGTGTCTCCGTAAGTCCAAACAACTTGGTCTTTTGAATACAGACAAGCAGCGGATTCAACATCAATCCAATCCATTGCTTGTCCAGCTTTGTTCAATCGCAAGATCTGAGCTTGCATGATATTTCTCCTTATTAACGTTAAGTATAGCAAATTAAGAATTGCTTTGTTGTTTCCCTAGAATTGGAAGGGCTAACCGGAGTCGAACCGGTAAGAAATGGATTTGCAATCCATCGCATTGCCACTCTGCCATAGCCCTAAGAATAAACGTCCATGTACGGCAGATTTCCCTATCGGAAGCCCATTGCGGGCTACATAAAAAGTTTCGACTTACGCCGAAACTAAACTCTCTATGAGTGGTAGCGACTTCGGAATTGATACAAGTGATTAATCGATTTTATCCCTCGCTCCATTCTTTTTTTCGCTGGCATATTAGCCGAGTGAACGTTGATCACAGGTGGAACTAGGCCGTATTCGACCACAGCTTTTTCAAGCCAAGTAATTACGTCGTAACCAGTGCCTCGTTTATCATCACCAAGATCATGATCTAAACTGACATCGGTGACCGCTCCAGTCATCAATAGTCCGATCACTTCTTGAGGCCATCTTGCGAGTTTCCATCCTGCTGGAGCAGGACGAGTGTCATCTAAAAATACTTTCATAATTTATCCTCCTATAGGTATGAAAAGTTCTTGTAAATTTGGAAGCCCCGACAGGGTTTGAACCTGTACTTCTTCTACCGAGTCATCATGTATTCAGAACAAATATTTCGATTTGTCGCGCGGCGCATTGTGAAGTAAATGGCAACCCCTTTTCTAACAATGTAACAAAGCGACAAGTCGTAATATTTATTCCCGAAGGGCGAAATAACTAGTCGTCATCTATGTTGTTCTACTTTTTCGAATTAGCCGAAGCTAGTCCTTCAATCGTACGCCTAATATCTGACGACTAGTTATCCCGCTGAATGCATGATGACTCGGTAGAAGAAGTACACTAAGAATCAAAATCTTGTGTGTTGCCAACTACACCACGGGGCTAAATTTGGCACCCTCGGCAAGACTCGAACTTGCGCGTCCTGGTTTCGAAGACCAGAGCTCTTCCAACTGAGCTACGAGGGTAGTATTTTGGTGCCTTCGGTTGGATTCGAACCAACCTCTCGAGGTCTTCAATCTCGCGCTAATCCAACTCAGCTACAAAGGCAAAAATTGGTGGGTCGCCCGAGATTCGAACTCGGAACCTTTCGGTTACCAAAAGTAGGCGCTCTTAAGCGAAAGCCGGATGCGACCCACATTGATGTGGGAACTGCAGATTTTGCAGGAGCAAAAATCTGCCAACTACCAGTCGCCTATCAGCGCCTACTTTTGGTGAGTTAGCGACCCTAAATTTGGTACACGAGACGGGATTATTCGCTCCTTCCATGGCGCTCCCACTTCGTGCCATTGTCGTTCCTCCAATGTTCGGCAGCGTTCCTACGCTGCTCGTTGAAACCGCGAACTATTAACAAGACCAGATTGAAAGTCTGGCTACTTTGACCGCTTGTATACTCGTGTTCTATACCGAGTACGGACTCTCACCGTCATAAAAGTATCATCACACCTCGGTTTGTGATGTTGGAATGTTCGGTGTTTCTATGGGGACTCGAACCCCAGTTACTTGTTAGCTAACGGTAGGTGCAATAGGCAAAAGCCAAGTGCCCTAACTACTAGACGATAGAAACATAATTGGTGGGGCGCGAGGGATTCGAACCCTCAACCTTCCGCTTAAAAGGCGGATGCTACTAACCGATTGAGCTAGCGCCCCAAATCAAAATTTGGTCGAGTCGGACTTTCACCGTGACAGGTCTGTAGGGCAAAGCCTCGACCGACTTCACCATCGCATTTCGTTAATTTGGCGGGCGCAGAAGGTTTTGAACCTTCAACCAACTGCTTAACAGGCAGTCGCTCTACCAGTTGAGCTATACACCCTTAATTCGGCAGTGAGTTAAGGAATCGAACCATCGAATGCGGTTTTTGAGGCCGCGGTTTTGCGATCACCTAAAAGCGACTACTCTTGCTAAACTAACTCCCCAATTCTCCATTTTTGTACCGATGGTAAAACTCGAGCTCACAGGCCAAGCTCTCGTATAGCTTTGTTCTACCATTGCTCTTACTTTCCTTACTCCACGACACTTATTAATTGGTCTGGGATGAAGGATTACTCAGACCATCCCTGGCCTTCGCACTGAAGTGCCATCGTCATTCTTCCGACGTTCGGCAGCGTTCCTACGCCGCTCGTTAAACCTTCGACATCTCCGTTCCAAACGGAGGACTCTGACCAGACTGAGCTAATCCCAGATAAATTTGATAGCAATGACTGGATTACTCAGACCGTCCTTGGTCTTCACACTAACGTGCCATCTTCATTCTTCCGATGTTCGGCAGCGTTCCTACGCTGCTCGTCAAACCAGTGCTCTCACCCGTATGAAGGTGCGCGACCGACATGGATGCCGGAAGTGCAGGTATTGCAGGAGCAAATACCTGCCTCTACCAACTGAGCTAGATTGCCATAAAAATTTGGAGCAGGTCTCGAGATTCGAACTCGAACTTTTTGGTTGGAAGCCAAACGTGCTACCGTTAACACTACACCTACTTGGCGGAGAGAAAAGGAATTGAACCTTAAAGACTTCTGCCTTTCATTCGTTTAGCAAACGATGCCGATCACCATCACGGATTACTCTCCAATTTTGTTATTCATAATCGCGGAAGCTAGTGCCTCCCCCTAATGCACATCTAACTCTACTCGAAACATCAAGGTCATTATCGTATATACAAAATGGTACCCAAGGAGAGACTCGAACTCTCAAAGAACGGAGTCTAAATCCGCCGTGTATTCCCGACTTTCCGTAAAGAGTTTCGCACCACCTGGGTATTATTCTATTTTTTTCCAATCATCATTGGGGTGACCAATCGGGTTCGAACCGATATCCTTCGAGATCACAACCCGAGGCTTTACCGTTTAAGCTATGGCCACACCAATAATGACTAATTTCTTATTACAACGAACAACCGCCTTTCCGTCCCTGGTAATCGTCACACCGCCATCCTTGGCTCCTTGTGACATACGACCCACATGGATGTGGGAAGTGCAGCTATCGTCTGGAACGCTTAGCTACCTTTCCGTCCCTGGAAATCGTCAACCGCCATCCTTGGCTCCTTGTGACATACTTTCCGTCCCTGGAAATAAAAAAGCCGCAAGTTTTTAGGCTTGCGGCTTTAAGAATGCAGGTTTATTTGAATTCTTCTTATCCGGAAGCCTGCGCTTCCAAATAAGGAAACGTGCTAACTAATTGTCAGGTGATGTTCTCCACCTATCGGTCCACCATTGAAACAGCGAGGCAGACTTGATAACTTTCCAGCCACAAACCAACTCGCGATTAAATAATCTCGCTTGTCGTTGCTCTGTCGTTTAGTTAAGTTATTCATTAATTTCATCTCTTCTTAATCCGTAAAATATAAAACTCGTTGCTCATCAACGAATGTAGCTATTAAATACTTTTCTTCATTACCTGTCAACATTTTATTTCAAAATAAATCAATAAAATCAATAGCTTACAAAACATTTAGGGCAAGTGATAGCCCTTACCCTTTTTCCAGTAAAATCTCATATTTCTTATTTGAAACAGACCCATTCAATTTCAAACGTACTAACCTACTATTGATATTCTAACTAACAATTATTTCTCCATTTATTTCGTTTTTTACTTTATTGATTGCGTTACGCGCCTTTCTATCCGAATTTTACAATCTATTCTTACCGCAGAGTTCTGTGAGTTTTAATACGTTTAATTCCGAACTCCAATCGTCGTACCACCATCCATGGACATAAAAAAACGCCGGTGCTTTTTCAGCTTCCGGCGTTTCTGTTGAGAGTGAGCTTTCACCCTTCTATTTAAACTTTGGAAGCAATAACTTCCAAAAATTGGAAATTACACTATTTGATACCTTGTTCCCCTTGCGGCAAATTTGTTGCTAACAAACTCTTTCCACAATCAACAGGCATACATATTCCACCGGCATCATGTTGCAGCGGCAAATAACTCGACTGTCGTGTGAAAAATATAATTTGCAAAGTTCTTTTCCTCTTGATTAATGATGCCATTCTAGTTTTCTCAACTGAAGAATGCAAGTTAACTTAAGGAACGTCTAATTATGATAGAATTCCATTACTAAATGCTGCGTGCTCCAGATCTAGAAGACTATCGCAGATGTATGCACTCAAATTGTTTGGCAGCAGGCTTTGATTTTTGTAGTACAGTCCCCATATAGTGCTGCATTGCTTACATTAGACTTTACTTGAGCGAAGCAGCAAGCACAGCACCGATTTTTAATCGTTATAAAAATATTGTATTGAGGTTTAAATTGAATTCTATAGAACAGTCATTTGACGCCGTAAAAAAAATACTCAACAATCTTCCAAAAAGTTGGCTCGAGCTAACCACGCATCGCTTGGATATTTATGATGAAGGTCAGGCCAAATCTCAATTTTTGGAGCAACTTAAAGCCTACCATGCCGCTGGAAACTACTCCGCTGAAACCTTAGAACAATTACCGACAGCTTACGATTACATTCGTTTGGGACATCAATTGTCCAGCCTACTAGAGTGGGCCGTTGGTCAAATAAATCACGTAACCGCAGAGCAAGTCATCGCCTTTTCTTCGAAAACAATGCCTATTTTGGCAGTCTTACGGAAGAAAAAATTAACTAAAACTAAAACAGTCCTTTATTATAATACTGATTCTTCACCATTAATCGATGAGTTTCGTTTACAGGAAATTTATGGATATGAAATTAACTTGATTAAAATCGACAGCGCCTCGGAAGTTAAAGAGCATTCTGGAAGTACTGTCGTATTTGTCACTCAATCATCTTTATCGAAGAAAGTGGATGTTCCACCGAATGTCGATTTGACCATTAATGTTCACCCCGATTATGGAAGCACTGCAATTGTTAGCAAAGCGCAAGCTGAAGCCTTAGTGAAGGATATTCAACATGTCCGACGACGAGAATCCATTGCGATTACCCCGCCGAATGCGCTCAATTTACTTAGGGAAATCATCCTTGATGAAGTTATATCACCTGAACAAGCTAATGCAGATAGTTTAGATATAATCACCCGTTGCATCCATGAGAATACTGGTTCTACAGGACTAGCACTTGTCGCGTCTAGCGGTTTGTCAATTCAGTATGCCATCATGATGGGTTTAGTCGAGGATGCTATGACCGCCCATCCGAATAAGCCCATTGCCATTATTCTTCCGCCAAATTGCTATGGTGGAACCAATGACCAAGCCCGAAGAATAGCCGCTCTAATACCAAACGCCGAAATCGTCGATCTACTAGTCGATGGCGGCCAAGACTTAGTTAATAGTTTGAAAACAGCGCTTGCGCAAGTGGCTGAACAAGACGGTGTCCCTATTGTTCTAGCGGAAATTCCAACTAACCCTAGAGTTGAAGTTCCAGACCTTAACAGCTTAGCGGAGGTTCTCGCCACAACCCGTTCAACACCGAATGGGGAAACCGCGATAGCTCCAACCTTTATGGTCGACCAGACTTTTTGTCCTAACGTCAAATTACTAGGGGATGATAGTCCAATGGCCAAGGTTAAAGTCGTTTCTTTTTCCAGTGGCTCAAAATTTCCTAGTGGTGGACGTTGTATCGGTGGTTATTGTGCAACAAACAAATTGGCAGAGTTTCTTCAGGTTATTATTGGGAAACATTTAACCCTATCCGACAATAGTGCTGTCTCGCACCAGCTAAATACATTGGCAGAAAATATGCCTTCCATGCCTAGTCGAATTAAACAGGCTTACGAAAATACGTTATTATTTGTGAACCACATCGAACAGAAATTACCAAAGGCAAGAATCAATTTTGTTTCACAGGATTTAGCCGAGCAAGGATTTACACCATCGGTATTTTCTTTGGACATACCTTCCACTGGAAGTACTCCCATTGAAAAGGAAGAAAATAAACGCCTGCTCAATGAAAGACTAATCGAGTTAATGATTACTCGCCACCCGACAGAGTGCAAACATTGTGTCAGCTATGGTCAGCTAAAGGGCAGTTATTGGACGATTCCAGCCACTTCAACTCAAGGGACAACCAAGGAAACGGACAAGGACTATATTGTTCGAGTAGCGCTTTCTCCGGATGTTGATGTTAACGCGCTGATTGATACCTTTTCGGATTTTTGTGAAGAGCAGAATTTGGTATAAATTTAAGTTTTTTTAGTTACACCTAAATATTTTTCAGATATTTCTCAATCTTAAACACATGCGCATCATCAACATTCAGCGCTCTCAAAGCATCTGCAAGATCAAGCAAGTAATCGCAATTGGGTCCACTGGGCCCAACACTGCGCAAGATATGCTTAGCAATCTCCTTTTCGCTGGCGTGCCCTAAGAAAGCGTCGTTATCCGTTGGTGCAATATAGACCAGCCCTTTCACTATTTTCGACTCAGAACCTGAACCTGAACCTGAATCAGAACTATCTTCATAGAGTTGAATATCAACTTCGTATCTTAGATAACCGTTTTTTTCTCGATGATCTAAATGTTCAAACACATCCTCAGAGACCTGATAAGCCATACCAAAACAAACGTCATTGGTTTCAGCAACTAAGGTCGCTACCCGTCCTGGTTCGTCAGGCGTTCCCCGATGGTCATGACTTCCCTGCCAGAAACGCCGTTTCCACCCTTTTATGGCTGCAACCCTCTTAGCAAGTATAGGAAAATCAACTTTGTAAATTAAAGAGCCATAACCAAAAAGCCAGATTTCTTCGAAATCCTCAAGAGATTGACGCTTTTTATTTTCTTCTATTGTATCGAATGACATAGGGATTGGTTCTGATTTTCTTAAAAAAGAGAATTGATAATGAGCTAGAGAGCAATACTCTACAATAAATATTTACTCTTTTTCTAGCGTAAATTTCACCACAAATTCGCTATCATTGGAATATAGTTCAAGTTTAGAACGATGTAACTCGAGAATTTCACGTATTATTTCAATTCCAAAACCAAATGAACGGTACAAACCTTCTTCTTCAGCTTCAACTTGATAACCTTGGGGAACGTCATTAGTGCAGGATACTTTCACCGCTTTATCGCTAGCTATCGCTTGAATATGAATGACCGAGCTATCCGATGAATATTTAATTGCATTTAGAATAATGTTATCGAGTACTTGTATAATTCTGTTTTTGTCAGCGTCAACGATCGTGTTCTCTGGGACCTCAACATTAAAACTAACATCTTTACCGTTAGCGATAGTCATAAAGCTTTCAACACTCAGCTCAATAGCTTCTCGTAGGTCAAAGGCCGCAATTTCTAACTCAAATTTTCCCGTACCTAGTGCTGTTGTTTCTAATGCTGATTTTACCAACTCAAGACCCTTCGCGGCAGAAGCACCAATGTTTTCTAGAATTTGCGGCATCCTTTCTTTATAACGAGGACTTTGTGCCAACTTTGAAAATGAAAGAATCGCACCTAAAGGGTTTCTCAGGTCGTGCGCGACAAATCCGATCAGTTTTTTTAGTCGAAGGTTGGCTTCCGCTAAATTTTCAGTTCTTGCTTTAACCGCTTGTTTTAGTCGATTATTAATTAAAATCACAAACATTAAGACAATTGTTAATAGTGCTAGTATCGATGAAACGGCAATCACCAACGTCATTAAATTGTTTGATTTAGCCATATAATCGAGATAATGAAAACCTTTTAAATTAGCATCTAGCGGAACAAGGCCTTTCTCCTTGTATATTTCTGAAATTCTCTTAAAGCGGCTAGGATTGATATCACCAATTTCGATTAGTCGTGGCTTAATCATGCGTTTGGTCATATTAGCTTCGTAAATCAAAGAATCTCGAGATTTCTTTGAGCCATACTTAGTAATAATGAGGTCGACAGTTTCTTCAATATTATCGAGCGCATATTTCCAACTGTGAATTCAACCGGTCGACGCAACACACTCATTTAATTTATCTGCGGGCGTTTTATACTCTAGAGTTTTTCTTGGTCGTTCGTTGAGTTGTCTTGCCACAGAATCTAGCTTTCTTTGACTGTGTTTGGATAAGTCAGTT
>CAJQOL010000166.1 GCA_905479925.1 uncultured Kangiellaceae bacterium
TCAATGTTTACTGCGATTGTTGGTACACGTGCTGTAGTTAATGCTATTTACGGTGGTAAATCAATTAAGTCCTTATCGATTTAATTGAGCTTAAATGAGAAATTTATTATGAATATTTTGAAATCAAACTTAAATATAGACTTTAACAAGTATCGCCCTATTGCTACGGTTTTTTCTATCATTTTGTTGATTGCGTCTTTGACGTCGGTAGTTTTAAAAGGGGTTAATCTTGGACTAGATTTTACCGGTGGTACATTAATAGAAGTTCGTTATGAAAACGATGTTAATAGAGATAAGGTTCAACAACAACTGACGGAAGCTGGATTCGAAAAATCAGTGGTGCAATATTTCGGTACTTCAAAGGATATTACTATTCGTTTAGGCGTACAGGCTGACAAAAAATCAGACGAGATTGGTAACATGGTTTTGACGGTATTGCGTACCGGAGAAGAATCTAAGGTAACCATGAGAAGAATAGAGTTTGTTGGTCCTGCGGTTGGTGATGAATTAGCGGAACAGGGCGGATTGGCTTTGTTAGTGGCACTAATCTTTATTATGATTTACGTTTCGATGCGCTTTGAGTGGAAATTTGCACTTGGCTCTGTTTCTGCATTAGCACATGATGTTTTTATAACTATGGGTTTCTTTTCTTTAATAGGAATGGAGTTTAACTTAACTGTATTAGCAGCTATTCTTGCGGTTATCGGTTACTCACTTAACGATACCATTGTTGTTTTTGATAGAATTAGGGAAAACTTCTTAAAGCTAAGAAAGTCCGACTCTAAAAAGATTGTTAACACCTCGCTTAATCAAACGCTATCTCGTACCTTAATGACATCGATAACAACCTTATTAGTATTGTTTGCATTATTTTTCCTTGGTGGAGAATTGATACACGGGTTTGCCACCGCATTAATTGCAGGTGTCTTTATTGGTACTTACTCTTCGGTGTACGTTGCGAGTAACGTTGCCTTGGCTCTAGGTATTACCAAAGAAGACTTGATGCCTGTAGAAGTAGAGAAAGAAGGCGCAGATCAAGAAGCTCTGCTATAAGTTTTGAATATTGATAGGTAGTAAATCACTACCTAATTAAAAAAAGCTCTCACCGCTTTAACGTGAGAGCTTTTTTATTGCGTTCTACTAAAACAGCCATTTTCGACACTGCTTGCCACTTATGTTTACCATTTAAGTTTACATAGAAGCGAGTATTTAACCACTTGGCTATTTTATAGACTATAATTAACTATCATCTATGCTCTGGAACCCCCATGTCTAATTCAAATGACGAACAGTCAGAGTCCAAGGTCACTTTCAGTGACTTGGGATTACCCAACGAAATATTAAAAGTTCTCAACGAAATTGGCTATGAAAAACCATCGCCAATCCAAGCTGAAAGCATTCCGATCCTACAGAGTGGTAGCGATATCCTGGGACAGGCTCAAACGGGAACCGGAAAAACCGCTGCTTTTGCTCTTCCGCTGTTGGGAAAAATTGATTTATCCCTTAGAAAACCGCAAGCATTGGTCTTAGCGCCAACTCGTGAACTGGCTATTCAAGTTGCAGAGGCAATTAATTCCTATTCGAAATATATGAAAGGTTTTCAAGTGGTTCCTATTTACGGTGGCCAATCATTTCCCGTCCAGCTAAAGCAACTGGCACGTGGCCCACAAGTCATCGTTGGTACGCCTGGCCGTGTTATGGACCATATGAGAAAGAAGAAAATCAACTGGGAACACATGCATACTTTAGTCTTGGATGAAGCAGATGAAATGTTGCGTATGGGCTTCCTTGAGGATGTTGAATGGGTTCTTGAACAAACCCCAGATGACCGTCAGATAGCATTATTTTCTGCGACGATGCCAAAAGAAATAAAACGGGTGGCTGACCGATTCTTGGATAACCCCAAGGTTATCAAAATCAAGACAAAAACCGCCACAGCTACGACCATCGAGCAGTCCTATCTAACGGTATCGCATCATAATAAAGTAGATGCATTAACTCGAATTCTAGAAGTTGAGGAAACCGATGCTATCATTATTTTTGCTCGAACCAAAACAGCTACGACGGAGTTGGCTGATCGACTATCCGCTAGAGGATACGCGGCGGCAGCGATCAACGGTGATATGCAGCAGTCAGCTCGAGAAAGAACGGTTGAGCATTTAAAGAGCGGTCGACTAGATATCTTAGTTGCTACCGATGTTGCGGCTCGTGGGCTTGACGTTCAACGTATATCGCATGTTATTAATTATGATATTACTCAAGATGTTGAATCTTATATTCACCGAATTGGACGTACTGGCCGTGCTGGACGTGAAGGCAAAGCGATTCTATTTGTTACTCCGCGCGAAAAACGTATGCTTTACCTCATTGAGAAAACCACAGGCAAAAAGATTACTCGAGTAGGATTGCCTTCGACCGATGAAATTAATGATCAACGTATTGATCGTTTCAAAGCAAAGATCACCGAAAAAATTGATTCTGGAGAACTGGCTCCATATTTAGAAATTTTAGAAAACTATCAATTGGAAACCGATATTACAGGGATTCAAATTGCGGCAGCGCTTGCAAGTTTAGCCCATGACAAAACGCCATTACTTGTTGAAGACTTACCATCTCCTAAAGAGCGAAACAAAGAGCGACGAGAGCGAGAAGATTACGGCCGTGAAAGAAATGATAGAAAACCTCGTCGAAAAGGAAAAGAAGGTCAGGAACGTTCGGGCAAAGATTTTCCTAAAGATGCAGAGTCGTTAGCTGAATTTCCTGATATTGAAATGAAAAGATATGTTGTCATGGTTGGTTTCCAAGCGGGAATAAAGCCGGGAAATATGGTCGGAGCTATTGCTAACGAGATAGATATTGAGAGCAAATATATTGGTCATATTAAGATCTATGATGATTTCTCAACCGTTGACTTACCAGGCAAACTTCCGAAGGACGCACTCGCTCATTTAAAGAAAGTTCGAGTATGCGGTAGGCCGATGAACCTTACAAAAGCTGCCGATTTTAGTTTCGATAAACTTAAGTCGAACCGCCCGTCAAAGAAAGGAGGGCATAGAGG
>CAJQOL010000167.1 GCA_905479925.1 uncultured Kangiellaceae bacterium
TCATCAGGTTGAATTGTGCCACCTAATGAGCTCCACCCTCGAGTACTTTGACTAGCCTTTTTATGATCTGCAATTAATACTAAAGCTTCACCGTCGATTTCACAATAGACTAAAACCCCTGCACCAGCACTATAGGCCATCGGACATGAAATAAGGCCGACAATCATAAAAAAACAACGGCATAATTTACTAAACACAGTGTTATTGATATTAATAGCCGTCGTATTTTTAATTCTCATAATTATTCTTGTTAATTTAAATTTGTCGATTGCTTAACTTATTTTGCGGTATTTAATTCTTACTGGAGCGTCAGCATCTGCACCTAAACGCTTTTTACGATCCGCTTCGTAATCTGCGTAATTACCTTCAAACCAAACGGTTTTGCTGTCACCTTCATAAGCTAAAATATGTGTTGCCACGCGATCAAGGAACCAGCGATCATGGGAAATAATGACCGCACAACCAGGAAATGCCAACACCGCTTCTTCTAACGCTCTCAATGTTTCAACATCGAGATCATTGGTTGGCTCATCTAACAACAACAAATTGCCGCCGCTTTTTAACAGTTTAGCTAAATGTACTCGATTTCGCTCGCCACCTGATAAATCTTTAATGAACTTCTGTTGATCACCGCCTTTAAAGTTAAAACGGCCAACATACTGCCGTGAAGATACTTGGTAGTTTCCAACGGTGATGGTATCTGAATCATCGGATATTTCTTGCCAGACAGTTTTTGAATTGTCCAAACTATCTCGAGATTGGTCGACATAGGCGACTTTAACGGTTTCACCCACTCTAAGCTCACCGCTATCTGGCGTTTCATCGCCAACGAGCATTTTGAATAATGTCGATTTACCTGCCCCATTTGGTCCAATTATTCCGACAATTCCACCTTGAGGTAGATTGAAACTTAAGTCATCGACTAAGCATTTATCAGCAAAACTTTTTTGTAAATGATTCGCTTCAATGACCAGATTTCCAAGTCTAGGGCCCGGCGGGATGTATAAATCCTGCGTTTCGTTTCGCTTTTGGTAAGTTTGTGATGAAAGCTCTTCAAATTTAGCAATACGAGCCTTACTTTTCGCTTGGCGCCCTTTAGGGTTAGAGCGTACCCATTCGAGTTCTTCTTTCATGGCTTTTTGATGGGCTGTTTCTCGCTTCTCCTCCATGGCTAATCGGTTACCCTTTTGTTCAAGCCATGACGAATAATTACCTTCCCATGGGATGCCGTGTCCTCTATCAAGCTCTAAAATCCAGCCCGCCACATTGTCTAGGAAATATCTATCATGGGTAATAGCAACCACGGTACCGCTAAAGTCCTGTAAGAACCGCTCTAACCACGCGACTGACTCGGCATCTAAATGATTGGTTGGCTCATCAAGTAGCAACATATCGGGTTTTGATAGCAATAACTGGCATAAAGCAACTCGGCGTTTTTCACCACCAGACAAGTGCTTAACCTCTGCATCCCATGGTGGAAGACGTAATGCCTCAGCGGCCTTATCTAGCATCCTGTCAACTTCCCAGGCACCAGCGGCTTCAATTTTATCCTGCAGTTCAGCTTGTTCTTTTAATAGTGCATCAAAGTCAGCCTCAGGATCGGCAAACGCATTGTTAACTTCGTCAAAACGTTGCAAAACTTGCTTAATTTCGGAAATTCCAAGTTCGACATTACCTCGAACATCCAACGTTTCGTCGAGTTGCGGCTCCTGTGGTAAATAACCGATATTAATTCCCTTAAGGGGAATCGCTTCTCCTTCAATATCTTTATCTAATCCAGCCATAATTCTTAACAAGGTAGACTTTCCTGAGCCATTTAATCCCAAGACGCCTATTTTTGCGCCCGGGAAAAAGCTCAGAGAGATATCTTTTAGGATTGTTTTCTTTGGGGGAACCACCTTGCTTACACGGTTCATGGAATAAATATATTGAGCCATTAATTATTACCTATTGCAGTTCGATTGCTTTTATTGACTCATTATTTCATAATTCTGTGACTCTATCAGCAGTTATGCTTATCTTTTGAGTGCTAATTAGCTTATATTTTTTAAAACTTCTCAGAGACCTCTTATGATTCGTCAAATAACGTTACCGATAACATTGTCTCTCTTGTGTGTTGTGACTGTTCCGGCGCATGCAGTCCAAACAAGCACAACCATTCAACCAGGCGCGGCGCTAACCGATGCATTAACAGCTTCTATAGCGGTAGCGGTTGATAATAGGAACGCTGAAAGCTCGCTATTTAATACAGCGCTTCAATCAAACAACGAAAAATTGCAGATAGCCGCTATCACTGGTTTAGGCCGTATTGGCGGTGACTCAATCATTGAACAAGTCCTGCCATATATAGTGAACAGCAATCCTAGAATACGCCGTTCTGTCGTATTTGCTCTGGGATTGAGCAATTCTCCTAAAGCCGCTAAGTATCTTTGGAAACAGCTAAACGTAGAAAAAAGCGAACTTGTTAAACAGGAAATTTATTTGGCATTAGCATCTACCGGTAATGGTAGCGATCAGACCATTGTCCAGTTTCTGACTCGCTTCTTGGATACCTCAAAAAAACAGCAAGACCTAGAAACACAAAAAAGTATCTATCAGAGTTTGGCTATGATAATGGTTTTCAAGCCAAATATTGCCAAAGAATTTGGCGCCATGGCTAAAGGGAAAAAATTAGATATAAAACGATTACTGGATCTTTTTTCTGAGGATAATCAGCTGAGTTATTCGGTTGGATTTTTGTTAAATAGAATTCCTGAGGTACACAACCTTATCCGGATCCCTCAACTACAGCCATTACTGTCTAAGATAACCTCGGTACAAAATAAGAAGATGCTCGCAAAACTAATTGCAAAAGTTGTAATGAGTAACCACCGAGCAAATCGGCGAATTCTATCCTGGCTTATTGAACAGTCGGAACTCACGGATGTCAGTTTAGCAAGCGAATCTATACGTGCAATGTCTCAGTTTACTAATATCCCGCAGGCCAAAATTCAATTGGGTAAATTGCAAGCCTCCAGTAATCTTGTTATCGCTCAAACAGCATTGAGAACTTTAGCTGAATCACCGTTGAAGGGTCGTGAAATAATAGCCTTGTTCAAGAATCAGTTAAAAAGCGAAAATGCTGGGGTTGTAGCTGAAGCAATGAACGGTTTAATCACACGTCAAGAACAGGATGATATGACGTGGGCATTAAAGATAATGAGTCACTCTAGCCGCTTTGTTAAAGTTAAGTTTATTCAGTTAATAGCCGCTAAAGACAAAGATGCTTTCCAAAATGTTATCGGCCGAATGGCTCAAGATAGCGACAAAATTGTTGCTGATTATGCAACGTCGATTTACGCAAAGTCAATTTATGCAAAGTCGAATATTGAAAAAAGCGCAAATGCTGCCTCAACGGCAAATAAATCAAGGCCAATTGGTGATGCTTTAAATTCGGTGGGACAAAAAGTTCTTCTAAAAACAACCGCTGGAGAAATCACACTACTAATGAATAACCAAGCACCATTTACTACCGATAACTTTTTACTGCTGGTTAAGAGCGGTTTTTACGACGGTAGCTTTTTTAGTCGTGTTATAGGAAATTTTGTCGCACAGGGTGGCGACCCTATCGGTAATGGAGAGGGCTCGAGCTCACTCACTATTCGTGAAGAAATATCGTATCTACCTCATGTTGTTGGTAGTGTCGGCATGGCGACAGCCGGAAAAGATACTGGAGACTCTCAATTTTTCATCAATACCAATCGAAACTTACACCTTGATCGTCATTACACTATATTTGCAGAAGTCATTGAAGGATTGGATGTTGCTTTTCGTTTGAGTCAAGGCGATCAGATTATTTCTGCATCGGTGGTCAAACCTTAACCTTGATAGCCCTTAACTTTAAGAGCTATTAACTTTAAGAGCTATTAACTTCAAAAACCGATAACTCGATATCATTCTTCTGTAGTTAGAACGATATCTAGTTCATCAGTACTCTAAGGCCGTTACTAAGATCAAGCCCCGTTTCAAAAGCAAGGTCCTGCTGTAAACTTCTTACGTTTACCACGACATTATTTAACCTCTCGCACCCACCTCCTTCTATAGATTTTGAACTGACGGTGGTTTCCAGTTGCGATGAATACTTATCAACGTACCAAAGCTCCCCAGCATCGTCTCGATAGAGCATCGCATTGTCCGATTCGATAAAACGATCACCGGTACAATCGTAGGTTTGAAAGTATTGAGTTTTAGGTAGAGGACTTAATCCTCCTTTGGCATTCACTTCAAATTGATACCCCATTGAAGTAGTTCCAATGTATTGCCCACGACTTGCATCCAATGGTACCAGCGGCGTTATTAGCTGTCCGTCATTGTCGGTTAATACTAATTTAACAGTATCGCCAGAACTATCAGCAGGATCAGAAATAGACTCTAATTCGGCTCTCTTTAAATCGCCATTCATTGAAGATTGTTCCGCCACCGCTAACTGATTAATAAAGGTTGTAGCTCGGTCGGCCGATTTAGTTTTTGACTTGGATATTGTTTTTGACTTGGATATTGTTTTTAACTTGGATAATGTTTTTGAGGTGATATCTCCGCTATTGAACCGCTCGTCAATTGCATCAATTTGTTCACTGAGCTGACTGAATTTAATTGTCGTTTCGGCATGTAAACTAGCATAGTCTTTTTGTTTATCCAAAGAAAGTTTATCGTAATAATTTGACTCCATAACCTGCCAAAGGAAAATCGCTTGAAATAGACAAAAAGTGATAAACCAGTTTCTTCGTTGTTTATGTCTTTTCTTCTCAGCTTGTTCTTTCTGCGCTTCCAGAAAATCATCTCTGGAATCCAGTCGTTGTGCAAATACGCATTCAAACTCTTCTAGAATACGATAAAACTCTTTGGTTAGTTTTCTGGTTTGAATATCGGTACTGCTGATGAAATCATTTGATTGAGTTAATTTTTGGTGTTTAAGGTACGGATAAATTCTACTCTTCCAAACAGTTTCTAAATCGGAGTTAGAACTTACTTCTTCTGTGGATGTTTGAATATTTTCGTTTTCATTTTCATTTTCATTTTCATTTTCATGTGCATATTGTATAGGTAGTTCAAATCTTAGGGTATTATGCTTTGGCGAAGATTCTCCGCTAGCATCAATAAACTCTTCTGAAAGTGATAGTTCACGGTTGATATCAACCTCTAAAGAGTCATCTAAGTTCTCGATATCAACAAGTCCGAGATCCGTTAAGGACGATAGCAAATCGTTCTTCTCAAGACCTTTTGGCAAAACGTCTAATGCGCCTAAAGCTCTTGCCTGTCCAACATATACGTCGCCTTCTTTTGCGGTATACATTAAAACTGGAATTGTTGCCGTAAGTGGATTGCTCTTAATGATTGTTATCGCCTGCAAACCATTCATTCCAGGCATTGAGTGGTCAAGAAAAATAATGCTTGGTTGTGAATGTTTTAAGTAGTCTATCGCCTCTTCACCTGAATAAACCGCAACACTTTCTATGTTGAGGCTTTCCAGCATGTTAGACATAACCTTACATGCTAAACGTGAGTCATCGACAATGAGGGCAGAAAGTTTCATATCATAAGCCTGATAAAGTTAAGTTAGTTATTTCTCTATTTAATTGATTGATTTATTTTTCAAAAACAAAAAATAGGCTACGCGAAAGCCTATTGAGTTTCGCGTAGCAAGGGTAATAAACGCCACTGCATAGAAGTGGTGTAAGTTGTGGTCCAATTTAGCGACTAATCGGCAGCTATCGTTAAAGTCACTCCAGAGGAGGTCGAGTAACCATAAAGGTCTATGTACCAAGTATCTGCAGCCGGTGAGCTAAAGGTACAAGTTTCATTGTTACCATTTTTGTACGGGCGACAATCGTAGCTTGAAGTTGTCGATTGAGTTCCTTGGTTCACATATAAATCAACATCACCAGAACCACCTGATATTTCAACCGTAAGGTTTGAGTAGCCGGAGCCTAAATTTACCGTATAGCGACTCCAAGAACCGCGGTTAATCGAAATGTTGGCAACAGTTTCGTTAACCGGCGTTGGACCACTTCCGCCACCGCCGCCAGCAGCGGTATAACTACCAACTAAGCTAACCCCTGAGAAAGTCTGATAGGCCTTAACCCGAATGTAATAAGTCCCACCGGAACTAGTTACATTACAAGTTTCGTTGTTACCACCGACATAAGGACGGCAATCATAGGAGCTGTCGGTAGGGGTTGAACCAAACTTCACATACATATCTGCATCCCCGGAGCCTCCACTAATGACAAAACTGATGTCTGTGGCTCCGGCAGGAACCTCCAATGTATAAACGATATCTGAGCCCGTTGAAGCGGCTAGGTTTGAAACCGTTACACCATTGGTTAATTGATTATTTCCACCACCGCCTCCACCGGAGTTAGGGCAATTACCAACACCAACAGCGCACCACGCAGACTCAAGTGCGGTAACTTCCGTTGCACCGTATAGATCTTGTGCTGCTTGTATGGTGGCGCTTCTTGCACCAAAGAAGTCGGTGCTTTGACTCATGTAAGTAACTAGTGCCCTATAAAAAATTTGCTCAGCTTTCGCCATTCCTATTGCTGGAACTTGCTCATTGGTTTTTCCGCGAGGATGGGAACCACCATCAACTAGCAATACATAGGCTAAATTAGCGATTCCTGAGTTTCCGTGAACGCCACCTTGGTCATTGGAATTATTTGGGTTACTGACAAAGGGAATACGTTCCGGATAATAGTCTTTCGAATAATTATCCTTTGTTGGATCATCCATATACCGCAATGCTTTACCCGGTTGGTTATTGTATAAACCGTCCCCCAATAACCAAGACGATGATGAGGTCCCATTACGATAAGCTTCAGCAGAAAGCCCGAGAATATCTGACCACGCTTCATTTAACGCGCCGGAAGCATTCTGATAAATCAGGTCAGCGGTGTAATCCGTTACGCCATGAGTTAACTCATGACCGATGACATCATAGTCACTTGTAAAGTCATTAAGACCATTGGCTGCGGCACCATAAATCATTTGTGCGCCAGTCCAGTAAGCGTTAGCCTCCCCCATATCGACACTGGATTTTAACGTCAAACCGTTATCATTAATGCTATCGCGTCCAAACCGACTGTTATAGTAGTCGTAAGTAATCGATGCTCCGTCATGCGCGCGTTGCGCCGCTGAATTACTTCCGCAACTTTGATTGTTGGTGCATAACAAAGTACCAGGAGCCGAATTAGCGCTACCGCCGTTTAAGGTGTAGGTCTTCCACGACTTGGCAGAATGTATCTGCGGGTGGCGTGCTAATAATTCGGTGGTGTAAGGGCTGATATAAACAAAATCTCTTCCAAAATCATGATTACCGTTATCCCATGTTACTTCTACTCGCCACGCAAGCTTTGTTTCATCTGAATCGGCTAAATAAATGTAAGCAAGCTCTGGCTTTGCTAAAACTTTACCGATATCGCTTGCTGCATGGACCGCGGCTTTACTCTGCGCTTGCACATAACCCGTCGGTTTTAATGCCGGAAATGAATCCCGTGCAAGCCGTCCCGATACAGCGTAAAGCTGTCCTGAACTGTTCAGACTATTACTAGCGGTTAAGCCCGAAGAACCGACGTTTGTATGCATAATCATGCTTGTTCCGTAAACTTTTAATCCATTTAACGTTTGCGAAAAGTGTGTGTGCTGTTTTCCTAATGTGTCAGTCCATTGACGTTTTATTGTAAAACCTTCGCTTCCCGATGACTGGTACGCAGGATTTGATGATAAGAAATTTTTTAAGTCCGCGGCTGCGTTACCGTTATTGATTTGCCCTAACTCACCACTCATAAACGCTGGTGAACCACTAGCGGTTTGAGATTTTATACTCAAATTGGCTGAATCATTGGCGGTGACCGTTGCAGAAAAACAGGCGAACGCTACCCCCAGCCCTAAAGCCATTGAGAGTTTTTTTGAGGATCTATTAATTTTATTATTGTTCATTATTTTGTCCTTAAGTGTTTCTAGTTTGATAACACTTAGTATTTACATTTTCTCCACTTCAAATAAAGAAAGCCTTCTCAAGCGCTTAACTTAATCTAAATATGAAGCCCCGAGCCCTTGCTCTAATACTTAATCGAGCAAGTCATAATTCTTATGATGAAATATTTTCGTCCACAACCTGTCTAAGTAAAAATCAATTTTTACTTAGACAGGTTGAGTGACCTCATTAAAAAACATCTCAAAACTACGGAGCTTTAATACTGACAAAACACAGCAAGCCACCACAAAAATTCGAGCAGAGACTTTATTTAAAGTTTATTTGTTAAGAAAAAGTGAGTACTTTTTTCTGTAGTGGTTAGCATTTTATTTAGTGTTTTATCTCCAATGGAGAACGAAAAATTTTCGTAACACTGGTCATAAAACTATTCATATAACTATTCATAAAACACGAAATAAACAGGAAATAAACAGGACTATTTGCAATTAGAGCTAGCGTTTTAACTATCACAGTTCTCGTTCAAAACGATTAAGGTTTTGGGCTGATTTTTGTTAACGGCGTTAAAAAAATATGAGGATTTGTCGTTCACTTGGATGAGATGTGGAAAAATGGCAAGTTTATGTGAAGGGAGGTACAACCCATGATGCTAGTACCTAATAAGCAGTGATGCTACTAATGGATAAACTGTGATGTTAGTAACGAATGAGCAGTGATGCTACAAATGAATAAAGCGTGACGACAACAATTAACACTAGAAAGAGTAAGCTCTAGGGTGAAAAGACACCGGTAAAGAGCAACGTGGTTAAGCAGAACTGTCTATTTGCGTTAGAACTGATATCGTTTGTTATTATCCGCTAAGCTTTCCTCTTTGTTAGAGGATTTTTCATCAATCATCGCCATACTTTCATCGGCTAAACCAACACCCGCTTCATTGAAGAAGTTAAAAACTCTATCTATTCCAAACTCTTGAAGCTGAGTTCGTTCGTCGTCAAAACGAGCAATGGCTGCAATTTTTCCTTTATAACCTGCGATTTTCAATTGCGTAACAATATTCTTGCAATCTTGAACGGAAGGTACGGCTAACAGAACCAGTTTTATTTTGTCTAAATCGATGTGCTCCCAAAAATCCACATCTTCGGCGTCTCCCTTATAAACTTCTAAATTTTGGCTTCTTAGCCAAGCAACCTTGCGGCTATCGGCGTCTAGTCCCCAAGCCTTGTCGCGATGGTGTATATCTAAAGATTTATAGGCACCCATGCCAACTCGGCCTAATCCAATAACAACCACCGGAGCTGAACATGGCTGAATAAACACATCCTCGGCGAGACGCACATCTCGCTGAAACTTGTTGATATAAGCTTTATGCTCTGTAAAAAATTCATGGGCGTATTTATAGACGATATTAGTCAGTACAAAAGAGAGGGTGACAGATAAAGAAAGGATCACTAGCCAATCGTTACTTAACCAACCGGATTTTACACTGATAGCCGCTACGATTAAGCCAAACTCACTGAAGTTGCTTAGTGCCAAAGCAGATAAAAATGATGTTCGAGAACGTAACTTCAATAAGTTGAATAAACCAAAGAACAGCATGAACTTAAACGGGATCAATAAGAACAGAATGCAAGCGATCATCAGCATATTTAATGTCGGAAGCGCGCTAAACCCTATTGATAGGAAAAAACCTATCAAGAACAAATCTTTGAAACTCAGTAGTGATTTGGTGATTTCACTTGCCTTGGTGTGCGTGGCCAAGAGCATTCCTGCAAGCAAAGCACCAAGATCGCCCTTAATATTGACTAACTCAAAGAGTTCATAACTACCAAGTGCAATAACGAATCCACCAAGGGGAATTAATTCACCGTGACCAATTTGGTCGATAAATTTAAATATGAAGGTTCTTAAAGGATAAATAGCCAATAATGCAAAAGCATATAGCGACGGCATTTTACCGGTTGCAGCAACTAAAAAGGCTACTGCAATAATATCTTGAATCACTAAAACGCCTATAGCAAGCTTTCCGTGACGCGTCCTCATTTCGCCACTTTCTTCCATGAGTTTTACGACACAAACAGTGCTACTAAAACTCAATGCAAACGCCATGACTAATACTGAAGCGTTAGATAAATCGCTAAAATAGCTAAGCGAGGCGATTACCAGAATTTTTATTGTTACTACCGCAAAAATCATCCATAACAAGGTGTGTGAGATGCAGCCTAACCAGACTTCATTTTTAACCAAGTCCCTAACATTTAGCTTAAGACCAATAGTGAAAAGCATCAACGTTATTCCTAGATCAGCAAGTACTTGCAGTTCTGGACTTGCGGAGTAACCAAGAAAGTGGAGAATAAAGCCGCACGCTAAATAACCGATAGAGGGTGGCAGAGAGATCTTTCTAGATGCCAAACCTAAAATAAAAGCGAACAATATCCAAATAAAATCCATGGCAGCCTCTTGTCTATTATCCGTTATAACCGCATTTGGTTCATGTCAGTGACATGTTAGAAAATTAATCTGTTTATTCGTAAAGCCAGCGATAGCGCTCTTCCGATAACTCTACAGTATTGCTCAAATCTCGAATCTCAAACCTATAATCTCGAATCTCAAATTTAAGCCTTGAAGGACTATTCTACTATGACTGAAAGCTAGATTAACCATGTATTCGATAAGGAGAACGCCGCTAAAGAATGACTTTATTATTGCTATTAGAAATTATAGTTGAGTTTCGGTAATCGTTTTAAACTAAAACTTACTTTCGAATCAATGTAGTTTTCACTAGTGATTAAACAATTCCTTGTCAATATCAGAAAACCCTTTAAATTCCAGCGCATTGCCTGAAGGGTCAGTAAAAAACAACGTTCCTTGTTCGCCAACTTTACCCTCAAACCGAATGTGCGGTTCAATGATAAACGAGTCTATAACCTCTTTTAGACGCTGGGAAAATACTCGCCAGTCGTCAAAGGTCATAACAACACCAAAGTGAGGCACTGGAACACTGTGACCATCAACCGGATTAGCGATGTTGGCAACTTGCCCTTGCTTTCCTAACGCAGGATTGAGGTGAGTCACAAACTGGTGGCCAAACATATCAAAATCAATCCATTGGTCGGAGCTGCGTCCTTCGGAGAAGCCTAGTTTTTGTCCATAAAATTCTCGAGCCTCATCTAGGCACCTTACTTGTACGGCCAAGTGAAATGGAGTGATTTTATTCATGATTAATCTTCCAATTATACGTTTTAGTAGTCTACTTTCTTACGGGTGTTTTTAACCTGAGATTTTTGCGATTTTTTTTCCATTCTTCTTAGCTTTGATGCTCGACTTGGTTTTGTTTTTCTTCGTGTTTTTTGCACCTTAGTCGCTTGATTTATCCATTCAACCAACCTCTGAATCGCATCTTGTTTATTTCGTTCTTGGGTTCTGAATGTTTGCGCTTTTAAGACAAAAAGGCCGTCATTGGTAAGTCTAGTGTCACTTTGTGCTAGTAATTTACTTTTAATGGAATCAGCTAAACTCGAGCGCTTTATATCGAATGTTAAGTGTATAGCGCTGGAAACCTTGTTTACGTTTTGTCCGCCGGCGCCTTGCGCTCTTATCGCCGAGAAATGAACTTCATCTAAGTTCAATTGACCGCCGCTATCTAAAATTTCAAAAGCCATTGTTTTGCTATTCCTATCGCATTAGCCGACGATATTAATGCCAGTAAGTTACTCAAGTATTTCTACTTTGTCTGTTACTCGAATAATACCATCACTTCTTGGAATCATGTTCATTCCAAACATAACACCGCCATCCATTTTCCTATAACTTGCTAGAGTCTTAAGAGGCTCCCGATTTTCAGCCTTAATTCCGGTTAACGGGTCAACGGTTGTTAAAATACAGCGACTGCAAATTTTAACGCAGTCAAATTCAACTTCGCCTATCCTAATTCTCTTCCAATGGTCTTCTTCAAAAGCTTTTGCCCCCTTAATCACCACATTAGGTCTAAAGTTGGTCATAGTTACCGTGGAAAGACCTTGCTGTTCAAGCTTAGTATTTAGGTCATTTAAGGACTCTTCTGATATCACTAATAGCGGAAATCCATCGGCGAAACTAACAGTATCATCGGCATTCGAATACGCTGGGTCAGTTTTTCTTGGCCGCTGATGATTGTATCTAACCAAGCTAACCGTTTGTTTGAGGTACTTGCTAAACCATTGGTTAATCGACTGTTCGGCAACTAAAGCGTCACATACATCTCCCCAAACTTCAGTCTTAATATTTTGCTGGGTGAAATTATTTTCAGAAATTGACATGGGGCCCTGCTGCTGCGAATCGAGCCGAACTAGTTGTTCAGTATAATTGAGTTGAATTAGCGCAAGCTCTGGATTTTTCCTCTGGCTTATAAAGACACCGTTTTCATCCACTAACATCATGCAGCGATCGTTAACTAAACCGTAAGGTTTTACATCGGCTTCTGATAGCGATAGTCCAGGCAGGGACTTGATCGGAAAGAGTCTAATTTCTGACAATGTAAGTTCACGCTGCATTTTTCCGTTTCCTTGAAAAATAGTCTAGCTGTTAATTAGTGTTTGTTAGCGATTTTCTCAATAAATTCTACAATGAGGCGAGCTATAGAGTTTAGTTGCAAAATTTATCTGTAAAATTCAGTTTTCGAATTAAGTACTTTTTTGGAGTGGATAAATCAGTTTTTCCAATCCATTAAGTTTTATTTCGTAGGTTAGTTGCAATAACTCACCGAGTTGGTTATTTGGAAATCCTTGAGAAGAAAACCAAACAAGATAGGGTTCTGGCAACTCGATCAAGCTTTTGCCTTGATGCTTACCAAATGGCATCTTCATGTTGGCGATTTTCACCAAGGTATGAGGTTCATTTAACAGTTCCATTAACTTTTACCGCCGTCTCTTTTTTTTCTTCTTTTTATTGGTGCGTTGCTCATCTTTTTCAGCCTTTAGGCGAAGCTGGGTTTCGACTTCTATCAGCTCTTGTTCAATCATTTTTGGTGTTTCGAGGCTTATTTGGCCCATTGTAAAATTTCTAAACTCATGAATAAATATTTTACAGACTCGATCTAAATCAATCCGCCCGCCGGATTGCAAGCACCCCCGTCGACGTCCAATATCATCTAGCAATTGAGTTGTATCACTATTAAGCTCTTCGAGTTCAAAATTCGTTTTGAGCATTTCGGGGTAATGATCACGAAGGAACTCTGCGGCATAATAGGCAATATCGTCATACTCCAAAACAGTGTCTTTAATCGCACCGGTTATCGCTAGTCGATAACTACTGTTGGTATTTTCAATCTTAGGCCATAAAAATCCCGGCGTATCAAAAAGTATTATTCCGTTATCCAGATCGATTCGTTGTTGTCGTTTAGTGACCGCTGGTTCATTTCCAACCTTTGCGATCGTTCTGCCGGAAAGAATGTTAATAATGGTAGATTTACCGACATTAGGTATACCCATTATCATTGCCTTTATCGGACGTCCCTTTGACTCAAACTCTGGAAAAATTTTATGGCACAAACCATTGATTTTTCTAACTTGCTCTGGATATTTACTGGTGATCGCTAACGACTTTGTACCATGCATTTTATCAAATGCTTCACACCACAACTGTGTAATAACAGGGTCCGCTAGATCACACTTATTCAGGACTCTAATAACGGGTTTAAGGTTTACTTCGGCCGCTATAAACTGAGAGACCTGAGGGTTGGTACTGCTGTAGGGTATTCGCGCGTCAACAACTTCTATCACCAAATCAACTTTAGGAAGCGCTTCTCGAATTTCTTTTTGCGCTTTGTGCATATGGCCTGGATACCATTGAATTGCCATATTATTTTCCTAGTTTAAACGCTATTGCTGATGGCGCTCATTATCTATGATTACGGGGCGTTTATCAAAATTGTTCGCTGTCGAAAGAGATTATGCTAAAGTTAGGTTAAGCTTGACGATAAAGAGAACTCCAATGAGCGAAAAAGAAAGACGTCAATATCACCGAGTCAGTTTTGCTACTACCGCTAAACTAAGCTCTGAAAATCAATTTTTTTCCTGCCAAATCATAGACTTATCTATCCAAGGTGTGCTTCTTAGAGCTCATGGAATGGTTAATGCTGTTCTTGGAACAGAATATTCACTAACCATTCCGTTAAGCGAAGAAGAAAATGACTCCTCAAGTTGCATTAGCATGCGAGTAACGCTAGCCCATAATTCACCTGAAAAACTGGGTTTTCGATGCGAGAATATTGATTTAGAGAGCATTACCCATTTACGACGAATCGTAGAACTAAACTCTGGAGACAGTCAGCTATTAGAAAGAGATTTTGAGTCTTTAGTTAAACAAACTGTGTAGCTAGAACCTGTTGAATTACAACGAAACTTATCAATATCAATATCAATTTTTATTAACTTCTATTAGCTCTCGGCCCATTTAGTCTTTCAGAGTTAACCTAAGTAAATGTTTACCTCAAACAATCAAAGCTCTGCAAGTGCCGTGAGTGCCTGTTGCAAATTATCAACACCAATAACCCGGATATCCTTTAGTTCGGATTTTGTGGTATTCGCTTTAGATGTTATTACCGTTTTAAAGCCGTGTTTTTTAGCTTCTTTAATGCGCTCTTGACCGTTTGGAACTGGCCGAATTTCGCCGGCGAGACCAATTTCACCAAAAACGATAAGGTTCTGCGGAAGTACTTGGTTCCTTAAACTGGATATAACTGCCGCCAACTGAGCCAAATCGGCACTGGTTTCCATTAGACGCACGCCGCCAACCACGTTAAGAAAAATATCTTGATCATGGCAAAACACCCCTCCATGACGAGATAGTACCGCTAAGAGCATTGCTAAGCGGTTTTGATCGAGGCCGACTGCAACCCGTTTTGGATGACTGCCATGAGATTCATCTACAAGGGCCTGGACCTCCACTAATAGAGGTCTAGAGCCCTCCCAAGTGACGGTGACAACACTCCCGGAGGATGCTTGTTGATACCGCGATAAGAAAATAGCTGAGGGGTTTTGCACTTCCTTTAGTCCTTCTTCCGTCATGGCAAACACACCGAGTTCATTAACTGCACCAAACCGATTTTTGACGGCGCGCAGAATTCGATACCGCCCATCTCGCTCGCCTTCAAAATAGAGCACGGCGTCAACCATATGTTCTAGAACTCTTGGCCCGGCCAGCGCTCCGTCTTTTGTTACATGCCCGACAACAAACAACGCGATGCCCTTTTGTTTAGCAAAACGAACCAATTGAGCAGTACTTTCTCTGACTTGAGCAACACCGCCAGGTGCGGACTGCAGATGCTCAGTATAGATGGTTTGAATAGAGTCAATTACCATGACTTGCGGGTTGTTTAATTGCGCAGTCGCAATAATAGTTTCAACTTTTGTTTCCGTTAAAAGGTTTAGATTATCGCCGTTTAACCCCAATCTTTTAGAGCGCATATAGATCTGTTGAGCAGATTCCTCCCCCGTAACATAGATGGTATTGAGGCTTTCACTCAAACGGCACATGGACTGTAATAAAATAGTCGATTTGCCTATTCCTGGATCCCCGCCCAACAATACAACGGAGCCGGGAACCATGCCTCCACCTAGGACACGATCAAGTTCACTTAAGCTAGTTTTTATTCGAACGGTATCTGAAACTTTGACTGAGCTAAGTTTCTGTAACTGGTTATCAGCCCCTGCGTAACCGGCAAAGCGCCCTTTTTGATCGGCTTTTGTCGGTTCTAGCTGTTCAACCATCGTATTCCATTCGTTGCAATCTCCACATTGACCGCCCCATTTAGGTGAAATTGAACCACAAGCGTTACAGACATATTGGGTTTTCGTTTTAGACATGAGACAGACTCAAATTCTTGGCTTAATTGCGCTTATCTTACTATAATTAGACATATTCTGAATAAGAAAAAGGCGCCACCGTAGAATTTTGCTCACTTTGTACTGCTACCGGGAGGATTAAACACTCTGAGGTTATTTGTTTTAAATACTAAAGCAGGGGATGTGAAGCAATTGCTGGCGCTAAAAGGACAAACTCCTTGATGCTAAATTGGCACCCTAAATCTTGGCAAGCTAGTCAGGTATCTCAGCAGGCTAAATACCCTGACAGAGAGCAATTGGACCAAGCTATAAAAGAGCTAAGTGGGTTACCGCCACTGGTTAGTGAATTGGAGATTGATCAACTAAAGCAACAAATCGCGAGAGCTTCACGCGGAGAAACATTTGTATTACAGGGCGGTGATTGTGCGGAGCTGTTTAGAGAGTGTAATTCGAACTCTATTGAAAACAAGCTCAAGATTCTACTGCAAATGTCATTTGTTTTGGAAAAAGGTCTAAACAAACCAATCGTTAAGATTGGTCGTATAGCAGGGCAATATGCGAAACCAAGAAGTAGTGAATATGAGACAATTAATGGCGTTACCCTTCCAAGCTACAGAGGTGACTTGATAAACCAGTCGGAATTTACTCAGCAAGCTCGAGCAGCTTCGCCTGATCGGCTATTGAAAGGTTATTCCTTTGCTTCATTAACACTTAATTACTTACGGACACTTTTTGACAATCAGTATCAAGAATTAAGTGACTTTAATGCTTGGGACCTTGATTTTATTGGCTTTTCACCTAACAAAGAAGACTACCAACGCCAGTTAAATAGCCTAAAAAACAACGGCTCTTACGAATGTAATATGGCTTTACAAATTACGCCTTTTCATTTGAAAGATAGGATTTATACTTGCCACGAAGCTTTACACCTGCACTATGAGCAGGCATTAACCAGGCAGAGCAAAAAGGGTAAATGGTATAATATGTCGACTCATATGCCATGGGTAGGAATGAGAACCAATCAGCTCGATTCTGCACACATCGAATATATAAAGGGCATAGATAACCCAATAGCGATAAAAGTTGGTCCAAATACTTCGGCGACTCAACTGCTTCATTTAGCAGACATTATTGACCCGGATAATAGCCCCGGCCGTTTAACGATTATTACTCGGTTTGGTGAGAACAATATTTATCGACATTTACCTCAGCTGGTTAACGCGATAACCGGACAAAAAAGAACCCCACTTTGGTGTTGTGACCCAATGCATGGAAATACTAAAGTGACTGGCTCGGGACACAAGACCCGAAATTTTGATGCGGTTCTTTCTGAGTTATCTAGCGCGATAGAGATACATCACACGATGGGCGGCCATTTAGGTGGCGTACATTTTGAGCTAACTGGTGAAAATGTTTCAGAATGCATGGGCGGAGCAAGAAATATTGAAGAAAAAGATCTTGCACGTGCCTATAAAAGTTTAGTAGATCCAAGATTGAATGCGGAGCAGTCTCTGGAAATGGCCTTTCAAATAAGTCAGTTAATGCAAAGGTCATTTAACCCAGCGATCAGTAATTTTAGATAATAAAAACCAATAATTAACGTTCACAATTATAATTGGCGTTAGGAATTTTTGAATGATAGAAAACACAGTCAAGCAACATACTTGGTACGAACGCATACTGAATATCATTAGTATGGTTAAGCCAGAAGAAGGTAAAAGTTGCATTATACTCACCGCGAATGCTTGCATATTGATGGCCGCGTATTACCTTTTAAAGGTTATTAGAGAACCATTAATATTAGCTTATGGTGGTGCAGAATATAAAAGCTATGCGACAGCTTTTCAAGCGGGACTACTTACCATATTACTACCGTTATTTTCGGTTCTTTATCACCGGCTTTCTGGTAGTGAAGATCGAAGTAGCATAATCAATAAGGTCTTATTGTTCTTTATTAGTAATCTAGTAATCTTTGCAATCCTTCAGTATATGAATGTCAATGTTGGAATGGCATTTTATGTTTGGCTTGGCATTTTTAGCGTTATGGTTGTTGCACAATTTTGGGCCTTTGCAGCGGACTCATATAATGCGCGAGCGGGACAAAGGCTATTTGTTATTCTTGCCGTCGGAGCAACCTTTGGTGCTTGGTTAGGCTCTAGGGTGGCAGGTCCCATTTATCCGCATATTGGTATTGTAGGGATCATGACTGTATCAGCTTTATTATTGCTCGTGTCGGTTTATCTCACTAGTATAGCGAGTTCAACAATTCCTAAAGAATCCGCCAATAACGAACCTCCTCAGGAAGAAAAGGGCAATCAATGGCTAGATGGTTTTGCCGTTGTTTTTCAAAGTAAATACTTAATAATGATCGCTATATTTGTTGTAACGCTTGTTTTTATCAATTCTACCGGTGAATACATTCTAGCTCGGTTGGTTGATGAGGAAAGTAAGTTATTAGCGGCGACCGAGGGATTAACCAATATCTCTGAGTGGCAAGGTCAGTTTTACTCTAGCTATTACTCTTGGATAACCTTGGGTAGTTTTGTTATTCAGTTATTCTTGGTATCAAGAATCTTTAAATGGGTCGGGCTTAGTGGGGCCGTTTTAATCCTGCCTATTATCATGATCATCGGTTACGGCATGATGTTTTTCTTTCCTATTTTTGCGATAATTAAAATTGCAATGATGGCGGAAAACAGCGCCAACTACTCAGTTCAAAATACCACCCGCCACGCATTATTTTTGCCCGTACCTCGTAAACAAAAGTACCTAGGAAAAACAACCATTGAAACATTTTTCTACCGTTTTGGAGATCTGTTATATGGTGGCTTTATTTTTGTTGGCGTTGAGTATTTTGACTTAAGCATTAGTAATTTTATTTTAGGCAATATGTTGCTCGCTGTATTCTTGTTTGGACTGGCTTGGAAAGTAGGTCACAGTAATAAACTGGAAGTACAAAAAACCCAATCCAATTCTCCGCCTCAACTGGTCGCGGAAATACCCGATTTAATGATGCCGGCAGGCAGATTGTCCAAATTTAGTATCAGTGAATGCACCTTTATGGATCCCGATATTGGTGATGCTTTGAAATTTGAAGCTAAGCTCGAGTCCGGTAATCCTCTACCCAAGTGGATTAAGTTTGACCGCATGACCAGAACTTTTTCGTTCAACCCGCCTTTAAACCATGTCGGGGAAACCTCCATTTTGGTCACCGCCTCGGACTTTGAAGGTTTAACAGCATCCAGCCCCGTTAAAGTGACATTTTTCGATCCTAGTAATTAATAAAGGAAAAAAGTTAGATGAAAAGATATTTAATATTGCTAATCCTCGCTTTCCTATTCTCTGAAGTAAAAGCTGAAGAGTCCGATTCGGAGTTAATGAAATTTGAAACGGATGCGCCAATCTATGTGGTCGGCGATGTACACGGCGCCTATGAGAGCATCTTGAAAACTTTGCAAACTATGAATCTAGTTAACAAAGAAAAAGAGTGGATTGGCGGAGAGTCTCACTTTGTGAGCCTCGGTGATCTTATGGACCGAGGGCCATCAAGTCGAAAAATAATGGACCTTTATATGTCTCTTCAGCAACAAGCAGCTACTGCTGGCGGGCGGTTTCATGTTGTGCTAGGCAACCACGAAGTAATGAATTTGACCGGAGACTTGCGCTATTTATCAGAACAGGAGATTGCTGAATTTGCTGACGACGAATCAACTGAAATGAGAGATAAAGCCTATCAAGTTCATCTTTCGGCATCGCGTTTATCTGAAGATGATTATAGCCGTGAACTTTTTGACAAAAAATATGCTCGCGGTTTTTTCGCCCGACAACAAGCATTTTCATTAGACGGCAAGTACGGTCAATGGTTAAGAAAGCTGCCATTTATTCTTCAAATCAACGACCAAATGTTCACTCATGGTGGACTATCCACTCAAATTGCGGATGGTAACCTAGAAGAAGTAAATACCCGATTAAAAGATATGTTGGTTCAGTATGCTCAGAACTGGCAGTCGCTGATTCTAGAGCAACAACTCTCTCCAACTATCGGTTTCCATAAAACGGGGGATATGCTCGATACTCTACCCAAGTCATTAATAAAGAAAGAGCTAATCGAAGCAAAAACTAGTTTAGTATTTTCTAAACAGAGCCCAACTTGGTACAGAGGTAATGCGCTTTGTCATCCATATTTTGAACAAGATAACCTTATCGCGACATTAGCACACTTTGATGCAACAAGATTATGGGTTGGTCATACCACTAATCAATCTAAAAAGCCTTTGAGCCGGTTAAATGGGCACCTGATGCTAATGGACACCGGCATGCTGAGCTCTCATTATCGGGGCGAACCATGGGTAGCCAAGTTTAGTCGTACTAGTCCTGCTAAGTATTATAACGGCCTTACCGCTAAAGAAATACAACCAGCAGTTGCAGCAAATCGAGAGTGGGCAAATCCGTTCAATTTGACAGACGCTGAAGTAGAAGACTTTATGACAACTGCGAAGATAACAAAAACAGGCACAACAAAGGAAGGCAAAACAAAACCTTTTAGAGTCGATATGGAAAAAGACGGCAAGTTGATAAAGGGAATCTTTAAATATAAAGATACCGTGCCAAGAGCGCATGTTGGTACTTGGCTATCCGATGGCGATTACGCTGATAGATACCAATTTGAAGTAGCGGCATACAAACTTGACCGAATGTTGAATATCGGATTGGTCCCGGTTACGGTTGAACGCGTTGTTGATGGCAAAGCGGGCATAATTCAATTGTGGATTGACAATTTAACTTCCGATTTAATTTTGAAGGATGAAAAGATTCGCTATTACGGCTACTGCGATGAACAAGCACAAATAAACTTTATAGACTCTTTTGACTACATTATTGCCAACCGTGATCGCAACCAGTCAAATATGCTATATAGTGCAGACGACCTGCAGATCTGGTTTATCGACCATTCAAGAAGCTTTTGGGCTAGAACCAAGCGTCCTAAGTTAATGAGAAAGTTAAAGATTGAACCGACAGACGCATTTGTAGAGGCGCTTAAAACCCTTGATTACGAGAATTTACAAGCGCTTCGTCCATGGCTTCATAACAAGCAAATCAAATCGCTGCTTAAGAGACGAGATAGATTCATAAAAAATAGATTTTAATCACAGGCAGACTAATGAAAAATCAGAACAAACAGAAGCCGCCAGGTATCTTCAACGTTATAAGTAGCGTACTTGCTGCTATGATTGGGATTCAAAATGACGAAAATAGGGAAAGGGATTTTGAGCAAGGTAAAGCTTCTAACTACATTGTGGTTGGCGTGATCGTCGTTGCTATATTTGTTATTACATTGATATCGATTGTTAATTCAATTGTTGAAGAGTCCATAAAATAGGAGCCATCGGGCTGCTATTTTTTTGAACTTCGGATGATTACTAGTGCACAAAAAGCGTCTTTAGAGCACTTAGTTCCTTTATTTAAGAAATATAGGAGTCTATTTAGCTTACCTACCAAACAGCAACAAGCGATTGATTTTTTGGATAAGGCTCTTAGTAGCAACGTTAGAATCTATTTATATTTTGAGCAAAGTAAAGCCGTTGGCTTTTGTTGCGTTTATCGCACCTATTCCTCTTTTGCATTTTCGGCTATTGATACAGTTAACGATTTATACGTAGACAAGAGCTGGAGGCGAAAAGGTATAGCTCAAAAACTCCTTGCTCATGTTGAACTAATAGCAAAAAGGGATGATGTTCATAGCATCAAGGTATCAACACAAAATACAAATGTGGCGGCAAATTGCCTTTATCTTAAGAAAGGTTTCGTGGAAGTGACGGAGTTTAATTTATTTTCAAAACGCGTAGGATAATATTTCTAGCTATCGTTAAGCGTCTTTAATAAATACATTTGGAGATACATTAAAGCGCTTTGCTAGTGCTTTTACATGCCTTAGAGTTAATGAGCGCTTACCATTTAAAATCTCAGATACAACACCTTGGCTACCAATTTCACGAAGCTCGGACTGTCTAACACCATGCAACTTAATTAAGTACTTTAGTGCAGTAAGGTTTCCTCCTCCTAGACTTTCCACTTTGCTTTTTTCGTATTTCTGCGCTGACATTGCCATTGCTTCGATTAAGCCAGTTAACGGACTATTTGGACGGTTTTCTACCAGTTCGATGGCATCCTGTATGTTATTCAATAGAGTAAGATAATCTTCATGATTATTTGGGCAATCGATCGCTGGAGCAACCATATTCCAATGTTGCATTGCATTCTCTAGTAACGGATTCATAGGCTTTCCTCTTAACTTTCTTTTACCAATCAATGGTTGCCAGGTACTATTTCTTCCACCATCAAAACTTTAGCGCCGAAATTTATCATGGTATGGGCCAACAAGTTTGACTCCGGAATAGGAAACTTAAACGAGCTATTGAAGCCGCGCATATCACCGAATACCTGTCGAAGTTCTTCTGGATTGGCAAAATCAGTTTCACTGACTATCTGATACCAACCCTGAAGGTGATCGTGTACCGATGGATATCTTGATTGAGCATCGACTATTTTTTCGGCGGCGATAATCTTCATTTCATCTCTCTTGACCGTAAAGATAATTCAGCTAGCTTTCGCTCTTATCTCATTTGGTTATTAAAAATATTTACTTAATGTCTTCAGGTAATTATTACACAAACACTATTAAGAGAATATAACACATAAGGAATTTCTAAAAAATCGTAAGTTTTGAGTATTACGCCACAAAACTAGAAGAATATCATCAAGATAGACCGATATACTTGTCTATCTAAACACCTATTCGACAAAGCATGATGCTAACGATAAAATGCTCACTCACTCGTTTTAGGTATTCACTATGCTCCCCTATGTCTTTCAATCAACAAGCTTAACCATCGGTAGTTACGGTTTAATGCTCGCAATCGCTTACCTCGTTGGACGCTGGTATTTTCTAAAGCAACTAACTAGCCGTCATCCAAAGCTCGAGAGCGGCGAAGTTCTGATCATCATGCTGTTGGTCTTTGGGGTAGTGGGTGCAAAACTAATGTTTGTTGCAAAAAATAGCGATTCCATGCATTTATTAACTAGTGGCACCGGCTTTTCAAGTCAAGGAGCCTTGCTCGGCGCTATTTTAGCATCAATCGTTTATGCGCGAACTTCAGGGGTGAAATTTAGCACTTTGTTAGACACCGGAGCGCCAGCAGCTATACTTGCTTATGCGCTAGCTCGCGTAGGTTGTTTCCTTTCCGGCGACGATTGCCACGGCTTGCCAACTGAGCTTCCGTGGGGAATGAGTTTTCCGAATGGCATAGCAGCAACAATTGAAAGGGTTCACCCGGTCCCTCTTTACGAAATAGCTTACGCATTAGCCATATTTGTATTTCTAAAGTCACGATTTAACGAAAAGTCTCAGCCCTATTCAGCCTTTTTTACGCTATTTTTGCTTTGGGGGATATGCCGGTTCTTAGTCGAGTTTGTTAGCGCCAACCCTAAATTGCTTTTCGGCTTTAGCGGCTCTCAAGTAGGTGCCGCCATAATGGTTCTAATTTCAATAGTTTTCTTCGCTACAAACAAAAGCCGTCAGTTTAGCAAGCAAGCATAACTACTGCGATTGTAATTCTAGTTAGCGCTTACTAGCATTTAAATAGACATTAGATATTAGACCAGCCTCATTGGCTGCCCCTAAATGCTTCATCTTTAGATAGATGATCTTTAGACACCAGATTTATAGATATCAGAATTATAGACACCTGAGTTGTGGATATAAGAGTCATAGATACCTGCGTTATAGATACCTGAGCAATAGACCGGTGACCTGTAGACGCGAGACCTATTGAGGCATGGTCGGATGTTACTTTAGCCAAATAAAAGGCAAAAAAAACCGGGCAAATGCCCGGTTAAATAAGTGTGTTAGCTAACTAAAGCGTTACTAACTAATTCTTTTGCCTTAAGTTAGGCTTCTTCAACTTGTTCTTCGTCCTCAACAATTGGACGATCAACCAGTTCTACATAAGCCATTGGCGCTTTATCGCCAGTTCTAAAACCAGCCTTGATTATACGAAGGTAACCACCTGGTCTTTCTTCATATCGAGGACCTAGCTCATCAAATAATTTACCAACAGCGCTTTTGCTGCGAGTACGAGCGAATGCTAATCGACGATTCGCAACGGAATCTGTCTTTGCTAACGTTATTAATGGCTCAAGAACTCGACGAAGTTCTTTTGCTTTTGGAACAGTCGTTTTAATAAGTTCGTGTTCAATTAGAGAAACAGACATGTTTTTGAACATGGCTTGTCTATGACTTGAGTTTCTATTTAATTGACGTCCACTTTGACGATGACGCATAATTTTATACCTTTATCTTTTATCAGCCTGCAATAGTACTGATATTATTTAGTTAACGTTATAGTTTGGACTTATTTAGCCCTTGTTACCCCAATAATTCCAGGGTATACAATGTAATAAAACCCTAGCTCTAAGAGATAGGGTTTTAGTATTTTATGCTTCACTATCCGTTGATAGTTAAAAGCAAACCTCTAGATGTCGTTTAAAATACTAGCTGGTGGCCAGTTTTCTAAGCGCATTCCTAACGAAAGACCTCTAGATGCTAATACATCTTTGATTTCCGTTAAAGATTTCTTTCCTAGATTAGGTGTCTTAAGCAGCTCAACTTCGGTTCTTTGAATAAGATCACCAATATAATGGATATTCTCAGTCTTCAAACAATTTGCTGAACGTACGGTAAGCTCAAGATCATCAACCGGACGAAGAAGAATTGGATCAATTTCTGGCTCTTCTTTCTCTGGCTCCGCTTGTTTCTCATCTTTTAGGTCAACAAACGCAGCTAACTGCTGCTGAAGAATCGTCGCACAACGGCGAATAGCCTCTTCTGGTTCAACGGTACCATTAGTCTCTAAATCGATAGTCAATTTATCAAGATTAGTACGTTGCTCAACACGTGCAGAGTCAACAACATATGAAACTCGACGCACTGGACTAAAAGAAGCATCTAAATGCAAACGTCCAATACTCAAATTCTCATCTTCGTCATCTTTACGTGATGCCGCAGTTTCATAACCTCTGCCATTGCGAACGATTAACCGCATGCTTAAAGCACCTTTCTTGGTTAATGTTGCGATATGGTGCTCAGGGTTAATTATTTCTACGCCCGCTTGCTCTTCGATATCTGCTGCAGTTACAGCGCCTTCGCCTTTCTTCTGAAGGATAAGGACAGCTTCATCCTTTTCCTCCAGTTTTATAGCAAGACCTTTAAGGTTTAGAAGAATATCAATAACATCTTCTTGGACATTCTCGATAGTCGTGTACTCATGAAGTACACCGTCGATTTCCACTTCTACAACTGCACAACCTGGCATTGAAGATAGTAGTATTCTACGTAGAGAGTTACCCAAAGTGTGACCAAAACCCCTTTCAAAAGGTTCCAATACAACTTTAGCTTTACGCTCTCCTAAATTTTCCACCTTGATCTGACGAGGTGTCAGAAGTTCAGTGACATTGCCCATAGTTAATCCTCTTAAAGTCTTACTTCGAGTAAAGTTCCACGATTAGATTTTCATTGATGTCCGATGGTAAGTCAGTACGCTCTGGAGCGTTCTTAAAAGTGCCTTCCATCTTTTTATCATCAACTTCAACCCAAACAGGGCGTTCTCTCTGCGCAGATAACTCAAGCGCAGCTACAATTCGAGCTTGTTTCTTTGACTTTTCTCGAATAGAAATCACATCAGTTGCAGCAACGGTATAAGACGGAATATTAACCGCTTTACCATTAACTAAGATAGCTTTATGGCTCACTAACTGACGCCCTTCTGAACGAGTACTACTGAAACCCATTCTATAAACTACGTTATCTAAACGAGTTTCTAGAAGTTGAAGTAGGTTTGAACCCGTAGCACCTTTCAAACGCGCAGCTTCTTTATAGTAGTTTCTGAATTGCTTTTCAAGAACACCATAAATACGCTTAACTTTTTGTTTCTCTCTCAATTGAAGACCATAGTCAGAAAGACGCGAACGACGCGCTCCGTGAACTCCTGGTACTTGATCAATTTTACATTTATCTTCAATAGCTCTTACGCCGCTTTTCAGCATTAAATCAACGCCTTCACGACGTGCTAACTTGAGCTTAGGTCCTATATATCTTGCCATTTTCTATTCTCCAGCAAACCTAAAGTTACACGCGTCGCTTTTTAGGCGGACGACAACCATTGTGTGGGATAGGCGTAACATCAGTGATGTTAGTAATTTTGAATCCCGCATTATTTAAAGCACGAACTGCAGACTCTCGGCCTGGTCCTGGTCCTTTTACGAATACTTCCATATTCTTCATGCCCATCTCTTTAACCATCTGAGCCACACGGTCAGCAGCTACTTGAGCAGCAAAAGGAGTACTCTTACGCGAGCCTCTAAATCCAGAACCACCAGCAGTAGTCCATGCCAGTGCGTTGCCTTGTCTATCAGTTATAGTCACGATTGTATTGTTAAATGACGCATGGATATGAGCCATACCGTCTACAACGTGCTTTTTAACCTTTTTACGAGAACGAGGTGTCTTTGCCATAATCGTTATCTCTTAATTGGTTTACGTGGACCCTTACGAGTACGCGCATTTGTTTTTGTACGTTGTCCACGAACAGGTAAGCTTCTTCTGTGGCGAATACCACGGAAACAACCTAAGTCCATTAAACGCTTAATATTCATAGAAACTTCACGTCTCAGATCGCCTTCAATTGTGAATTTTGCGACTTGAGTACGAAGTGACTCCACTTCAGCTTCAGTAAGATCTTTAATTTTTCTATTCTGTTCAATTCCAGCTGCATCACAAATTAACTGTGAACGGCTTCGACCAACACCATAAATAGATGTTAAAGCAATTACCGCATGCTTATGGACTGGAATGTTAATACCAGCTATACGGGCCATTGACCTACTCCATACATTAGTTCTTTCTCTATCATTTGCACCCACCCGAACTTATGAGGTGGTCGCCCATCAAAAAGGCGCGCAATGATAGCTTCCAAACGGTTAAAAATCAACCGAATATTCAAATTTATGCAATTTACTTTATATTCTTAGCGGGCTACACGCTTATACAAACCAAATTGCGTTCAAATTCTCTCAAAAAGAAAATTTACTACCCTTGACGCTGCTTGTGTCGTGGATCTGAACAGATAACACGAACACTGCCATTGCGTCGAATGACTTTACATTCACGGCAGATTTTTTTTACAGAAGCTCGAACTTTCATTTTCGTACTCCAAATCAAGTCCGACTAAGCAGTTTTCGATTACCGAACGCCGCTAGAGCCGTAGTTTTTAAAGTTTGCCTTCTTCAATACTGAATCATAGTCACGTGATATCAAATGCGCTTGTACTTGAGACATAAAGTCCATAATTACAACTACAATGATAAGTAACGATGTTCCACCAAATTGGAAAGGCACGTTAAAGATTAAAATTAAGAACTCAGGAAGTAAACACACCGCTGTAATATAGAGTGCACCTACTAAGGTTAGTCGAGTCATAACTTTATCAACATATTTGGAAGTTTGCTCACCAGGACGAATCCCAGGAATAAACGCTCCAGATTTTTTCAGTTGGTCCGCTGTGTCTCTTGGGTTATAAACCAGAGCCGTATAGAAGAAACAGAAAAACATAATTCCTGCACCATACAACAAAATATATAGCGGATTACCTGGTTGCATTTGCTGAGCAAAGCCCTGCAACCACAACATATCTTCATTCCCCTGCCCCATCCACTGTGCGATGGTACCTGGAAACAATATAATACTTGAAGCAAATATCGCAGGAATAACACCAGCCATATTAACTTTTAAAGGTAAATGAGAAGACTGAGCCTGATACATACGCCGGCCTTGCTGACGTTGCGCATAGTTAACAACAATACGTCTTTGTCCTCTTTCCATGAAAACAACAAACGCAGTAACTAAAACAACAACCGCTAGAATTATCATTAAACCTAAAGGATTAATTTCACCTTGACGTGCGCTTTCAAAAGTCTGTCCCATCGCAGTCGGTAATCCCGCCACGATACCAATGAAGATAAGCACCGATATACCGTTACCGATACCCCGTTCGTTTATTTGCTCACCTAACCACATTAGGAACATAGTACCAGTAACTAAACTGACAACCGCACCAAAATAAAAACCAAAACTAGGGTCAGGTACTAGACCTACCATCATATTAGGGAAGTTAGTCGCTATGCCAATCGCCTGTAAACACGCCAATACTAAGGTAAGATACCGCGTATATTGGTTAATCTTACGACGGCCAGCTTCACCTTCTTTCTTTATTTCTTGAAGTCTAGGATCTACAAAACTCAAAACCTGCAAGATAATCGAAGCAGAGATGTAAGGCATAATACCAAGCGCAAAAACACTTGCTCTTTCTAATGCACCACCAGAAAAAACATTGAATAATTCCATCAATGTTCCTGTTTGTTGATTCATAAACTGATCGAGTACCGTGGGATCGATACCCGGTACTGGAACGAAAGAACCAAGACGGAAGATAATGATAGACATAAGCACAAACAACAGTCTTTGCTTAAGTTCAGTCAGTCCACCGCCTGCTTTTTTATCTAATGGAGCCTTAGCCATAAGTTATATACCTAATCCTTACTTCGACTTAAAAATACAGATTCTATGCTTGAGAAACAGAACCACCCGCTGCTTCTATCGCTGCCTGAGCACCTTTAGAAACGCGAACGCCGTCACCGACATTAACTGCACGCTCAATTGAGCCAGATAGCATGATTTTTACTTGTTCGATATTTTTAGTAATTAATCCGGCTGCTCTTAGTGACAATAAGTCAACAGTTTCGCCTTCTACTTTTTTCAATTCGCCTAAACGAACCTCAGCAGATACTAAAGATTTACGAGAAGTAAAACCAAACTTAGGTAAACGTTGTTTCAAAGGCATTTGTCCGCCTTCAAATCCTGGAGCTACCTTACCACCCGAACGAGATTTCAAACCTTTGTGACCACGTCCACAAGTTTTACCTAAGGTAGAACCAATACCACGACCAACACGTTTTGCGGGGTTTTTTGATCCTTCCGCAGGACTCAATGTATTTAAACGCATGAGTTATTCCTCCACTCGAACCATATAATTTACAGTATGTACCATTCCGCGAGTAGAAGGTGAATCCTCTACTTCAACAGTATGACCAATTCGTCGCAAGCCTAAACCGGTTAAGCAAGCTTTGTGATTTTTCAAGCGTCCAATCGAAGATTTAACTTGAGTCACTTTAAATGTCTTTTTAGCTGCCATGGGTTACTCCATGATCTCAGCAACTGACTTTCCACGCTTTGATGCCACATCTTCCGGAGAAACCATGTCATTTAAGCCGCGAATAGTAGCGCGTACGATATTAATTGGGTTAGTAGAGCCAATGCTCTTCGCCAATACGTTTTCAACACCAACAACTTCAAATACAGAACGCATTGCACCACCAGCGATAATACCTGTACCAGGAGAAGCTGGCTGCATGTAAACCTTAGACGCACCGTGATTTGCTTTGATTGGATGCTGAAGCGTATGACCGTCTTTTAACTCAACTTGAATTAAGTTACGACGAGCTTGCTCCATAGCTTTTTGGATAGCTGCAGGCACTTCACGAGCCTTACCGCGACCA
>CAJQOL010000168.1 GCA_905479925.1 uncultured Kangiellaceae bacterium
ACCATCTGCGATTAAAGGAACACCGGTTCCCTCCAATGCTTGGGCGACATTGTCAACCGCTGAAATCTGCGGCACACCGACACCGGTTACAATACGAGTTGTACAAATAGAGCCTGGACCTATTCCAACTTTAACACCGTCAGCACCGGCGGCGACCAAATCTTTAGCCCCTTGACCGGTAGCGATATTTCCGCCGATCACTTGGATTTCAGGATAATGAGTTTTCACCCATTTTACTTTGTCTAATACACCTTGGGAGTGACCGTGTGACGTATCGACCAAAATAATGTCAACACCAGCCTGTACCAAAGCGGCAACTCGGTCTTCCGTATCTGGTCCTGTACCAACAGCGGCACCAACTCTTAAATGGCCAAGGCTATCCTTACAAGCATTCGGTTTGTCTTCTGCCTTTTGAATATCCTTAACCGTATACATACCGGTCAAGTGGAATTCGTCATCAACCATAAGTACTTTTTCTATACGGTGTTGATGCATAAGAAATAACACATCCTCAGGACTTGCTGATTCTTTCACCGTAACCAAGTTTTCTTTGGTTGTCATAACATTCGTAATTGGCTGTTCAAGCTGGGTTTCAAAGCGAACATCTCGGCTGGTCACTATTCCAAGCAGTTCGCCATTTTCAACAACTGGTAATCCGGAAATACCGTGTTGAGAAGTGATTTCGTTAAGTTGGCCGATAGTTGTATCGGGCGTTACTGTAATAGGATCTGTTACCACGCCACTTTCATATTTCTTTACTTTAAGTACTTCCGCCGCTTGCGTTGCAATGTCCATATTCTTATGAATAAAACCAATACCACCTTCTTGGGCGATAGCGATTGCTAAGCGAGACTCTGTAACCGTGTCCATTGCTGCTGAAACCAAAGGGATATTCAGTGTAATATCACGGGTTATTTTAGTCTTAAGATCGACCATATTAGGCAGAACTTGAGAGTGGGCAGGAAGAAGTAAAACATCATCAAAAGTGAGGGCTTCTTGAGTGATTCTCATTGTTAATTTCACCGTTTCGAGAAGGGCTGATGCAGCCAAATCGGGATTATACAGATAAATTGAGCAGAGTCACAATTATTTTTTAACTATTTTAAACAACAATTTGTTAGCGATGGATAAACAGCTGCTCAATCATTCCTTTATCATTTTCTCAAAAATACGCCGTTAGCTTTAATTATGGGAAAACAAGAAAATAACGAATTCACCATCTAAACAAATGATAACAAAAGACAAAGTACCGCCAAACTTATTGACCCAATCGATGTAACCAATCCTATATCTTGCAAGTTATCCGTTATATACTGAGCAACAAACATGCAAGCTTCACACTCACAAATTAGCCGATTTCTCTAACTATGCGTAAGCCTTTTTTACAACCGCAGACAGCCTCCCCTCAGCCTCAACGTCAAATTTTGACGGTTAGCGAACTGAATAGAAAGTCGAAATCATTGCTTGAGTCAGAGCTCGGTTCAATTTGGCTTCAAGGAGAAATATCTAATTTTATTAAGGCCGCGTCGGGCCATTGGTATTTCACCCTAAAGGACAGAAATGCACAAATAAAAAGTGCCTTGTTTAAGTTTAAAAACCGTTCGGTAAACTTTGCTCCTAAGGAAGGCGATCAAGTGGTCGTCAAAGGTAAGGTTAGTGTCTATGAGGCTCGAGGAGATTATCAGCTAATTGCAGATTATATGGAGCTTGCTGGCGCAGGCCAATTACAACAGCAACTTAACGCTCTAATTGAAAAGCTTTCGAATCAGGGGTTATTTGATGAAGGCAATAAGCAGCCGCTGCCATACCTGCCAAATAGAATCGGTGTTATAACCTCTCCTACAGGAGCCGCTGTACACGATGTAATAACCGTTCTACAGCGTCGCTGTCCGATGGTACCGGTTACAATTTACCCAACACAAGTGCAGGGTAGCCATGCGTCAAACCATATTATTGGTTCACTAAAACTCGCCCAACAAAGAAACGAATGTGATGTTTTGTTAGTTACTCGCGGCGGAGGTTCGTTGGAGGACTTATGGTGTTTTAACGATGAGAGCTTAGCACACGCTATTGCCGACTGTTCTATTCCTATAGTTGCCGCGGTAGGTCACGAGGTTGATATCACCATAACCGAGCTAGCAGCGGATTTACGTGCTGCAACTCCTTCTGCCGCTGCAGAGCTACTGGTACCGGACCAGCAAGCTTTATGGCAACGAGTCGATGGCTTATCTCAACAGCTCAATGACAACCTTTTATACAAAATCAGCGCCCTTCAAAACCAACTTTTATTGGCTAGCGCAAAACTAAAAGACCCAAAAAATGCGATTCTCACCGGCAGTCGGCAACTCGATCATTTCTCCCGTCGTTTGAAAACAAGCTACCAACAAAAGCTGACGCAGCACCAATCTCAACTCGATAAACTAACAAAAAGAATCACTCACTCAAATCCTAAAGAAAAGCTACTGCGAAATCAGTTCACCTTAAGTCAGCTTAAAGATCGTCTCAGCAGCTCAATGAAAATAAAGGTAGAGCAAAGTCATAATCAATTGGCTTTTGCCGCTAATAAACTTGATACCTTAAGCCCACTATCGACGTTATCGCGGGGTTATGCTATTGCACGTGACAAAGAGTCAAATCAAGTCATTAGTAAAGTTGAACAGAGCAAACCTAATCAGTTGATTAGCCTTATTCTAAGTAACGGTGATATCACCTGCCGGGTAACGGAGGATTAGTAAGCTCGTTTGTGACAAGCTTTAGCTGCTTGCAATAGCCGAGGGAAAATCTTCTGGCAATAACGGTTTGGAGTAGGTATAACCTTGAATTAAGTCACAGCCATTTTCTTTTAAGAACTGCAGTTGCCAGTCATCTTCGACGCATTCGGCGACTAGTTCCAACCCTAAACTATGCGCCAATATAATGGTCGATCTTACGATACCTCGACTCGCCTCATCAGACTGAAGGTTCTGAATAAACATACCGTCCAATTTTAATGTATCTGCGGGAAAATTTTGGATGTATTGAAGCGATGAATAGCCGGTACCAAAATCATCAATCGCTATTTTAGTACCGAGAGCTTTCATCGCTTTAAGGCTTTCAACAGTGCGCTCCGTTTGTGCAACAAATACTTGCTCAGTAATTTCTATTTCAAGCTGCTCCGCCCGAAGTTGATTTACAATAATTTCCGTTTTCAAGTGTTCAAATAACGTTGTACTAATCAAATGTCCCGCTGAAACATTAATTGCAACGGTCAAATCAACCAAGCCCTGCTCATTCCACTGTTTAAGCTGTTTACAGACTTCTGAAATAACCCATAAATCGATCTTTTTTATCAACCCTGTTTCTTCCGCTATAGGTATAAAAACAGCCGGTGAGACAAAACCAAGTTCCGGATTTTCCCATCGAATAAGCGCTTCTGCATTTACGCACTTTCCTTCATGTAAATTAAGTTGAGGTTGATAAACTAAATGTAACTCGTCATTCTCAATAGCCTGTCGTAAATTACTTTCTATTGCTAAGCGCTCTAATGATGCCTGGTTCATTTCATCCGAGAAAAAGCTAAAGTTGCCAGGTCCTTTCTTCTTAGCATGATACATACTGATATCAGCATTTTTGAGTAGTATTTCATGAGCAGCGCCGTCGTCAGGAAAAATACTAATCCCTATACTGGTTGAAAGGTGAAGGGTTTGCTCGTGAAACCGAAATGGCTGGGTAAAACAATCGATAATTCTCAAGGCAGTTCGTGCTGCATCTTTAGGTTGCGAGAGACCTTCCAATAGGAAAACAAATTCATCCCCACCGAGTCGTGCGACCGTGTCTCCATCCCTGCGAGTATCTTTCAAACGTTTAGCGACTTCCTTTAACAACAAGTCTCCATTCTGATGGCCAAAATTATCGTTAATTATTTTAAAACGATCTAAATCAAGATACAGCAGCGCTATGTTTTCCTTTGAGCGAGCACTCTTTGAGATAGCTTGCTGCAGTCTATCGACCAATAAATATCGATTAGGTAGGCCTGTTAGCGCATCATAATGAGATTTTTTAAAGAGCTGTTTGGTTCTTACATCAATTAACTTTTGAAGCTGTTTTGTCTTTGCCCTTAAGGCTTTCTCTCGCTCTAATGAAGCATCTAGCCAGCGATTAAACTGATTAACCAACTTGGATACTTCACCACCTTGAGAGGGTTTGATTCTCTTACTAAAAGCTTTGGACTTATATAACTCTTCCAGTTGGGCAGTCATTCTAGAAATTGGCGCGGTAAGAAGTTTCTGAGCCGCTCCAGCTAGAATAAAACACGTTACTAACAATAGAACCAGAAAAATAAAAAGCTCTAAACCAAAGGATGACTTAGCGTCTAACAATTGTGCATATTGATGTTCAACAAAAACGTAACCGCCATTGTTACCGGTAATATCGGTGATTGGTTCAAGTATCGTTAATACGTCACCATCAAGTTTTACAGGAGACAAATCATCAATAACCGGCAAAGGGATCCCTTTAACGGTCGAGTAAAAACCAATCATTGTTTTGTTAGCACTAAATAAGGCTACTACCTCTACGGATTTTTGTTTTCCATACTCAGAAGCCTTTAAGTTAGCGAGGCGGTTATTCGATTGCCTGACTATATCGACGAGCTCTGCACCAAACAGCTTGGCTTCTTGACTGGCGATTTTTACTGCTTTGTCTTCGATAGTAGCTGACATTCCAAATTGCAGATACAAAGCAAATGACGAAAGAATAAATATCACCAAGCCTGCCATCATAGTGACAAGCTGATTTTTAAGTGAAATGTCGGAACGTTTTTTTAGCACAAGGCTCGCTTTAACCAGTTTACATCGCCTACAAAATATAGGTCTAATTGTTATCTCTTATGCATAACAGCAACTGCATCCGTGCGATAGGGTATGACAAAATAGATTCAGTAGAAAATAACTCTATTAATCATAGTCAAGTTTAACTGAAATAGTTAGCCAAATTTTCACAGAATGACAACAATAACGGGACAGCAGACCTAGACACTTTGTCAGTGGTTCTACCGAAAGAATTTTCAGACTATTATCTATGTTAGAAAGAACTTTCAGCTAACGCGCACCTATAAGACCGAAAAAACGACCTCTCCACGCTGACCGTATTGATCAAATACCATTATTCGATGTTCGCCTTTGCCTAAGTCTTCTAGAACAAAGGCCTCGCCATCATTGGATTCCCCTACAAAACGACCATTGCGTAACCAATTGACTCTGCCTTTAGCTCCTGAAACCTTAAGCGATAATGACATCGGCTGCTGCTGATTTGGAGGAGCAACAATCCGGCTATTATTAGCTAAACCAATGACCTCTATTTCATTAGATATATCAATGTTACCTTCACAACTCTCGTAAAGTTCTGGCATTAGTTTGGAAAAATGGTGTTTTCTGTCTAACCAAAGTTCTAGACGAGATGGCCAAATAGCAACAGAATCGCTGACCATTTCACCATTGTAACAAGCGGCATAAACCCGTTTACCCGATGCTGGTTCAAGCTGAATTACCGCTGGATTTGCTTGATAGTTTCTGCGCTCATACAAAGTCGCAGGGGCAATATCATCAATCAGCCAGGCGTTCTTCTTTTGATGACAATGCTTGCTGGCTTGATTGTTTGCACTGATTCCGAGCGGCCAGCAAATCGTTTGTTGAGTTACTGAAACAGGTGCTTTGGGCTGCGTTCCTGCGCCACCGGGCAAAATGGCGAGAATTCTATCAACTAACGGCGCTGCGGTTTTTCTACCAAACTCACCTGGAGAAGGAGTTCCATCTGGTTTACCAATCCAGACCGCTATGGTGTGATTTCTGGTTGTTGCAATCATCCACGCATCTCTATGACCATAACTAGTACCGGTCTTATGGGCTACCCATTGATTAGATTTTTGAGTGATGCCTTTGGCTCCGGCCACTGAAAAATGTTCGACTATTGGGCGTTGCGACAATATTTTGCCAATGATCCAAGACGATTCCTCGGATAGAAAATAAGATTGTTGGAAATGCTGCCCTTTTATAAAATTAATTCGACCCGTTTGACCCCCTCTTGAAATAGCACGATATAGCGGTACTAACGACTCTAGTTTTACGCCAACGCCTCCTAGCGCTAACGACAAGTTTGGTGGCCGATTACCAGGCACGTAGAGTTTTAGCCCTGCATTTTCTAGCCGTCCTGCAAAGTTTGCGGCACCTAAGTGTTTCAAAACCTGTACAGCGGGGATATTGAGGCTTTGCTGAAGTGCTTGGCTTGCCGAAACTGGACCAGAAAATCGGTCAGTAAAATTTTTGGGGGAATATTCATCGAAATCAAGCGGAACATCCTGTAGCAACGACATAGAATGTATAAGCCCTTGATCCATTGCCATTGCATAAATAAACGGCTTTAGGGTTGATCCTGGAGAGCGCACCGCTTGATTCATATCAACGTGACCAAATCGTTTGCTGTTTGCGAAATCACCGGCTCCAACGTAAGCAACAGTATCAAGGCGGTCGTTTTCAATGATTAACGCGGCTGCGGAAGTTGTTTCGGAAAAACGCTCTAGATAACCTTTTACACTGTCGGCAACTTGCTGCTGAAGGTCGCTATCAATGGTTGTCTCAATGAGAGTTTTACCAGGAAAGCGCTGGACAAGCCTTCTAGACAGCAACGGTGCCAGTAGCGGTCTACTATTAAAATTAGCGATTACCTTTTCCTGTTTAGCTTGAAGCACTCGCTTTTCACTCCATACTTGATAGCCTAAAAGCCTATTTAGCACTTTATTGCGGGCACGTTCGGCTCTTGATGAAAACCGATCGGGACGATAGCGACTCGGTGATTGCGGCAGTACAGCTAATAGTGCAGCTTCAGCATCACTAAGGTTTCTAGCAGACTTATTGAGATAGGTAAAAGATGCTGCCTCAATGCCTTCTATTGGACCACCAAAAGGCGCATAGTTTAGATAAAGGGTTAGTATTTGATTTTTGTCTAAATAGTACTCAAGTTGAATTGCTCGAAAAGCCTGCCATAACTTTCCTGGTATTGTTTTACTGTGCGGTTCGATAATTCGAGCCACTTGCATAGTGAGGGTAGAGCCGCCTGACACCGCTCGACCATTTTTAAGCATTTGAAACGTCGCGCGTAAAATTGAAAACGGATTAACGCCGTGGTGCAACCAAAAATAGCGATCCTCATAGGTCACCAGTGCTTCGAGATAATTCTGTGAAACTTTGTCTAATTGTGTTGGGTACCGCCACACTCCTTCACTATCGGCAAACGCTCGAAGCGGTTGGCCATGACGATCAACAACCAGCTGGGAAAAAGGTTTAGCTAATGCTATATCTGGCATTGGGTAGATTGTATCAATCAGTTTAAAACCGATAAAACCGACTAACACAATTAAACTAAGCCCGATAGTCAAACGGATAAATCTCAAAATCACCTCGTTAGCAAAGCTGTGGCACTAACTATTTTTTTGGCCACCTCAAATAGCGAATAAACCCAAATTCAATTAAACCGAATCTAATTAAGTCAAATTAATAAAGCCAATTGAATAAAAAATATTCAATAAAGCTATACTTGATAAAGCTATACTTGATAAACACAGATATTTTTCTACCAAGGCTGTCCTCTTAAAGAAACAGCCTTGTTAACAAATCTAGCGCTCAAGCACAGTAACCGGTGCAACCGGTGCCGATAAACTTCTTAAGTAAGGCCTGTACATATCTTCAACTTGCGTTGGTGGCACTTGATAAACACCCGGAGTTACCGCACGCATCAAATAAAAAACCACTGACGATTGCCTTGACTGCAGAGCCACCGCCGCAACAAAACGATCATCGCGATACTCTTTGTGTTTAATATCAGATTGATAGTGCCACTCATAAACATAAGTGCCATCAATTTTTATCTCAGAGATGTCTCGTGAAAATTCTAAACCCGGATTTTCAAGTTCAAATCCCGCTGGCAATAAGTCCACCATAAGTGCATCGGGAACTCTTTTGTCGCTAACAATATCGATACGAGTTAACACATAATCGCCGCTCTTTACGCTACTGAGGGAAATAGGTCTGCCGTTAACGTCATAATATTTTTTCCTGCTAGCAATACCTTCGCTCACTTGCTTTGGCGCTTGCAGCGGATAACCAACCATTTGCAAATCAACGAAAAGTGTTTCGCCCTGTAATAGCGTCACCGATGACTTCAAATCAAACATCTCAGCCGTTAATCTTTGACTGTAAGACTTCTTATTCTTAACCGACAGAGTTTCGTTACCGGAGGTAATGCTAGCAACCCAATCTGAACCAGCATTTTTATCTAATGCCAGCGCCAGTTGATAAATAGCAAAACGTTCCTGAGTACTAAACCACTGCTTCGCAATCAATTGGTCGTTAACTTTAAAAATTAAATCCTGGTAACTGATGTTTTTTGAGTGAAGCTCAAGCTGACTGCCCGAGGCTAATTTCATTACCCAAGCAATATCTCTTAGTTGACTACCGTAATCTCCCATATAACGATTTGAATATTGATTGAATTCAACCGCTTTTTTCCAGTGCTCAAGTGCGGAATTAGTATCTCCAAGTTTTTCGTAGGCGGCCGCTAGGTGAGCAAGCGGTAAACCAGACTCAGAGTAACTAGCATACTTATTATCGATTGTTCTAAGCTCGGAGAGTGTTAACTGTCCTCGGCTTGACAATAGATAAGCTGCATAAGCTCTAAACGCCAAACCGTAATGCTTGGCATTCTGCGAGTAATGGCGTCGCTCTGCGTAACTGGTATGTACCGAACCAACATAACTCTTGAGCCTTTTTAACCCTTTATTCAAAACAGTTTGTGGAACTGAGTATCCGGATTGTTTAGCTTGCAATAAAAACTCTAGCGCATAAACGGTTAACCAGTGCTCTTCATCACTCTGATTATTCCATAAGCCAAAACTGCCATTACTTTTTTGCATGCCGTTGATTCGTTGAATAGCGGCATTAATATGACGCTGTTTATCCAACAAGATTTTGTTGGCTTTAGCATTCAAATTAACCCCTTCTGACAATGATTGGTAGGTCACCAGTGGCCATGCTCGACTTGACGTTTGTTCTAAACAGCCATAAGGATATTGTAATAAACCTTGTAAGTGACCGGCAACATCCAAAGGAGGTTTGGACGACATTGTCAGTTTTGCCTGTAACGACAACGCATCATAGGGGGCTATCTTTTCTTTAGATAATGAAAAGCCGGCTTGCCCTTTTTTGATCACTTTACGCTCTCGAATAAATTCCGCAGGGTAGGCAGCTCTAACATTAACTTTCCATTGTCGGTCAAACGCTAGAGAAGCATCTTCATTGTTTAACTTTAAGTCAACAAGTCCTTCGCCGATAGCGGTCGCAGAAATTGGAATTTTATAAAGGGTCCGCTCTCCATCAGCTAAGCGAATTTTTTCCGTTAATGGCTCCGCACTAATCGCCCCGGAGATAGATAACTGACTGGTAATAACCTGTGCTTCGCCAGACATGTTTTGCAGATCTAACGCGAGACTGGTTTTATCTAGTTTGGCTAAAAAACGTGGCGACGACAAGTTCGCAATTATTGGTGCCCGAATCTTCATGGTAGATTCAGCATTCGCAAATTGGTTGTCGGAAAATGCTACGGCCATCAACCTCAACTCACCATTAAAATTAGGTAAATCGAGGTCAATTTTTGCTGAACCTTTTTCATCAAACTCAACCAGTTCGGAAAATAGTGAGACTATTTGAACATCGGTAGCGGGCTGCTCTCCACCTCTTGTTAAATCTGCATCACCACCAAATCGCTGTACCCCGAGTCGACCGGCTTGATCTTTGATGAGTTGGGAAAAACTATCTCTTAATTGACCATGATAGGCTCGCTGACCATAAAACCAATTAAATGGATCCGGGGAATCATAGCCGGACAAACTTAGCACTCCGGTATCAACCGCGGCCACGGTGACCCAACCTTGTTTTCTTTCATTGGTAATGGGATCAATAAGCTGGGTCGGGTCCGAAAGTTTGACGTTAATAGAAATTGTTTGCTCGGGCTCAACTTTTTCGGGCGCAACTATGTCAATGCCAAAACGGCTATTATTCCGGTCAAGAGCCAGCGCTTGGATCCCGAGTGCTCGTTTAGGTAATTGTGCTAAACCATTGTTAGCATTTGACGCTGATACAGAAGGAGAAATCACCATAGCGGTCACATAAAGATCATGCCTTGTCCAGCTATCTCCAACAGGGATCTCTACGATCTGTTCTAGAGTCGTTAGTTCTATGTGCTTCTGCCACAATATACCGTTTGACTCTACGCGTACTATTGCCTGTCCGAGATGTGGAGAAGTTAATTGAACTTTGGCTATATCTCCAGGCTGATAACTTTCCTTATCATAGTTAATTCTTATGCGGTCAGGACGAGCACCGGCGATACTGCCTTCCCCTGAATCATCCCAATCCCAACCAGCAAAAAACGCAAAACTATTTTTCAGCTTGCCGTTTGAATCCTTAATCTCAATTCGATAACGGCCATATTCCACCGGAACATCAATAGTTAAACGGTTTGCGGTAGGGTTAACCATTCGGCTATAAACTTGAGTGTTTCTTTCGCTGCGCCCGTAATCCCAACCGTTGCCTCTCTCTCGCCAATAATAACTAGTATCCTCTCGAATTAGACTAATTTCTAACTCGCCTAAAGGTGCAAGTTGTGCGGCATTATCAGAATTGATAAGTTCAAACTCAGCACTTTCAAAAGGCTTCACAAACTTATCCGTATTCAGAGGTCTTAATCCAATTTGATAATTACCAGGCCAAATATTCTGTCTAAACCTGCGCGTAACAGGTCGCCCGCCAGACTCAAAAAGGCTTGCCTCAAACACTATCTCCGTTGGTGAGTTTTTTGATTGCCACAGGTTAGGTAGTAACCAATCGACAGCTCCTTCCTTAGTCAACTTCTTATCATCTAACTCGACTTGTTTGCTAGATTCAGAATTAGCTACGGTACCAAAATAAAAATCCTTAAAAGCCTCCAGAGGATAATGGTTCGGTTTGACGGTCATCGACGCGGATATTCGATTGTTTGCGGCGGGAGCGCCATATAGATAATCACCTTGACCACTAACTTTAATATCCGCTTGGGTATTTTCGAACGCCTTATTATCGCTTTTCAAGAGCAACTTCATAGTTTCAGGTAAAAACTCTTCAACCGAAAACTGATACTCAAACTTAGAGTGTCCCGGATGGCTTACAGACAAAGTCCATAAACCGGTAGGATCGTTTTTAGCAATCGCTAATTGTTTTTGATAAAAACCACTGGTTTGCGCCATCCAACTAAAGCTAGCTGCTACCCTGCCGTCTGGCCTTAGTAGCTTTGCCTCAAGCGGAGTCGATGGAGTTTGGTTACCGTCATGATCTCTTAAAATACCATTAATGTGGACAGTTTCACCAGGTCGATATAAGTCTCTCGGTCCATAAAGAAAAAGTTCGTGCGATTGTTGTTTACGGGTTAACGACAATTGTTCTGACAAATCTAGGGCCGCTGAAGACAAGCTAATCACTGCAAAATTAGACGCGTTTTGGGCAAGAATAACAGCATCATCATCAATATTTTCAAATCGATGACCACCAAGTTTATCGGTTTCTCCGGATGCAATAATATTGCCTTTACGACCGACTACTTTTAATTCTACTTTTTCAAGCGGAACCCCGTCTTCAATGGTCATTGCTTGAACATGAGTTTGATTACCCGTCTCACCATCGTACTGCGCTACCTGCAGAGCAAGATCCGATAGATAAAATGAGGTAATTTCATGGTCATAGGGATACTCCCCCGCCGGTTTCATAACAGCAATATAAAGACCCGGTTGCTGAAGTTCTTTAATACGGTGAATCGGTAGAATAGTGGTTCTTTGTTTATTTTTTGCGTAATCAAGTTTAAAACGCGCGGTATACGCGAGCTCCGAATACTCAGGGATCTCTCTCACATAATACGAATAACCATTAAGCCTTTCGCCGATGATTTTTGGCAGTTCCTGCTGATAGACTCGATGAAAGTTGATATCGACTTGCTGAATATTCACTGACTCTACGGGAAGTCCGCGAGTCAGTTTAGACGGTAATATTTGTCCTTTATTGGAAAACTTCACGCGATCTTGTAATTGAGCAACCTTTACTTTTTGACTTGATTGTTGTGCTAACGTCTGTTGATTAATTGAGCTTATTGAACGCTCCACCGATACAACATAAGTTTCGCCAGGCTCTATAAACTGAAAAAACGCCCTGGTCCGAGTTGAATTGACTACCCAGGCACCTTCAACATTTTGATTCTTTGCATCAAAAACCGAGAAAAATGATTGAATATCGGAAGATAAATCTAACGGTACCGAGAAAGTAACGGCCAGCGCAGGCCCGTTATCATAAGGGCTTTCACCAATGGCTAATACCTTGAAAGCAGTTAGACGATAGGCTTCTTTTTGCTTTTCCAAATCAAAAGGTTTAGACGGCAAATCTTGACTGCTTATGTCCCCGGCTAGCTCCTCATTACTGCTAACATCATCACTTGAATTCCCACACCCTATTAACAAAACAAGGAGAGTGCTTAAACATATCAGTCGAGAAAGATTCATTATTTTTCCTTTGGATGTTTAATAAATACACCACTAATCATAACTACGATGACGATAGAACAGCATCGCGCTGGCAAATTAGTAGATTGATTTTAACTGTAAAATTATAGCTAGCGCGGTGGTTAGCCACCAATAACGAGACTATAGATTTTAATTAAGTGTATATTATCTTAGGAAAATGTCACTAAAGAGCCAGAATGTGGCTAAATTATGGCAACAAGCAAAAAGAGGGTCTTATAAAAGCGAGCACCGGTTGGTCTCGCTTTCATGCACCTTGCAGGTAACAAGAATGTTCGCGCAGAATGCCGCCAGTTATCCTAGATGGCATATTATCTAATAAAGCATGCTATCTTATACGGCATGCTAACTTATATCGCCAGTTACCTTTTACGGCTTGTTAGCTTATACGGCCTCAAACTGGGCAAGGCTTAACGGTGAGCAACTAGGTGATAAAGGAAGGTAATCGCCGCTTGTTGGGTCAAACTGATAATCTTTCTGCCATTCACCCAAGTTTTCCACGATTTGCAACACCGCATCACCAATATCACGAGCCTCTTGATCAGTTGACGTTGGGTGCATCGAAACACGAACCCAGCCTGGCTTTTGGCTCAGATCACCTTCGTCTATTTGACAGGTGATCGCTTGTGAAGTCTCTTCGTCCACGCCTAATAGAATATGCCCGTATGTCCCTGCGCAAGAACAGCCTCCTCGCGTTTGTATGCCAAACCGGTCACTTAATAACCTAACGATTAAGTTAAAATGAATGTTAGGAATATAGAATGAAACGACACACAAACGGTTCATTTGACTTTCATGTAATATTTTTAGTCGCGGAACCCGGTTAAGAGACTCGGTCAATATCTTTACCAACTCCTGTTCGCGCTGGTGGATTTTATCCGTTCCCATGGCATCCTTTAACTGAATAGACAGCGCAGTTCTGATTGTTTGTAGGAAACCCGGTGTACCACCATCTTCTCGAACCTCAATATCATCAAAGAAATTATGCTCTCCCCAAGGGTTTGTCCAAGTGACTGTTCCTCCGCCGGGATGGTCGGGTATTTTGTTGTTATATAAACACTTATTAAAGACCAATACCCCCGAACTTCCAGGCCCGCCCAAGAATTTATGTGGAGAGAACATCACAGCATCCAATTTCTCATCGGGATTAGCTGGGTTCATATCTATATCAACATAAGGTGCGGACGCAGCAAAATCCATAAAACAAAAACCATTGTGCGCGTGCATAATACGCGCAAGTTCTGGGTAATTTAATTTAATGCCGGTGACGTTGCTACAAGCGGTGAAGCTGCCAATTTTAAGCGGTCTGTCACTATACTCTTCAAGTAATTTATCTAATGCCGAGGCATCCGGTAAACGGTTTTCGTCTTCAGGTACTCGAACAACGGTAACAGCGCATTCTTCCCAAGTAGTTTGATTAGAATGATGCTCCATATGAGTAATAAAAATTACCGGTTTCTCTTTCTCTTCTATATGTAAACGCTCTGACCATTTTTCGGCGATCTTAAAACCGAGAATTCGCTGAAACTTATTAACAACCGTCGTCATTCCAGCGCCCGCACATATCAATACGTCATCCTTACCGGCATTGACGTGTTTCTTGATGACCTGTTGTGCTTGATGGTACAGGTTAGTCATAGCGCAGCCGGTAAAACTGGCCTCAGTATGTGTGTTGGCGATCAAAGGACCTATCTCATTAGACATAAAATCCTCAATTGGTCGATATAAGCGACCACTCGCAGTCCAGTCTGCGTACAGTAATTTGTTGCCTTGGTGCATTAGGTCAATTCCAACAACGTTTTGCCTAAACGGTTCAAAGTATTTTTCTAGACTCACAAAAGCCTCCTATCGGCTCAAACTAATTATTTAGGGATGCACTCAGTTCATATTCGACACATCACTTTTTACCAGCCCTATTATTTCATACAAAGATTGAAAAAATTGTGTGATTTCAGCTTTAAAAACGCCTATTATTAGAATATATTTCCCGTTTATCACCAATTAAAGGAAATAATTTCCACTTTTGTTCACTATGGGAGTATTTGTAGCCAATGGATAGTTTTGATAAGCACATTCTAGAACTGTTACAGCGCGACTGTACCGCGCCTGTCAGTGAAATAGCTGAAAAGGTCGGTCTATCTACGACCCCCTGCTGGCGAAGAATTCAAGCGATGGAGAAAAAAGGTGTCATTAAAGCGCGAGTAGCGTTAGCCGATCCGGAGCAACTTAATGTCGCTTTAACAGTATTCGTTATGGTAAAAACCAATCAACACAACCCCGAGTGGCTTGGAAATTTCGCGACGATTGTTCAAGACATGCCCGAAATCATGGAGTTCTATCGTTTAAGTGGCGACATTGATTACCTTTTGAGAATAGTCGTTCCTGATATGAAAGCCTTTGATCGTTTCTACAAAAAACTAATCACTAAGGCCGACTTTTCTGATATAAGCTCCAGTTTTGCGATGGAGGAGCTTAAATATACAACGAATCTACCCATCGACTATATTTAAAATTAGTAGTGAATAGCCAAGACCTGGCGATTTGCAGAATTATTTTCAGTTCAAGGTGCTATTAGAAACGCTTTCTACTAGGATAATATAATAAGTTTGGTATTTTTATGACGCTAATTGACAGCCCGAAAACTGTCGTTATTTTCTTAAGCCGAAAGTTATGATCAAAAGCTTATAACCTATAGTTTACGACCATGAACTTACAACCAAGAATTTACGAGCCAGAACTTAATACTAAGACCGATTAAACGAAATATGAGTAAAACTAAAAGCATGAATAGCCGTATTCTTTTGCACACCAACAGCGCTACGTCGCCCGATGCTGCTCTACCATTCCAATTTCTACTCATCAACCGTAATTCACTAAAAATTATTAGTTTGGTTCTTATTGTTAGCGTTAACCTTAGCCTTCCATTCGCAGGCAACGCAGCGTCTTCACAGACCCAGCCAGATAGCGATAATCTTACAACAATTAAAATCACAGATTCTCAAACGGCAGACGAGCCTCTCCAACCAGACGATAAAAATTCAAAAAAAGAAAAACAGCAACAAAATGACAAAGACGCTAAAAACAAAACAAATGAAGCGATAGATGACCCGATACTTAATGATGCTATGCAAGAAAACAATAATTTATCATTACTTGAATCAAAACAAGCCATTCATAAAGGTGCTGTAAATTTTGCCAATTG
>CAJQOL010000169.1 GCA_905479925.1 uncultured Kangiellaceae bacterium
TGGTCCACTTAATGGTTGGTATCAGGGAGGGAATTGACGGCGGTTTAGCCAGAAAAATTGTTAAATTAGTTAAGGCTTCAAAACTTAAGGTTCAAACCGCAATTCAAGGCGAAAAGTTGCGCATTACAGGTAAAAAACGAGATGTTTTACAGCAGACAATAGCTTTGATCAAAGCGGAATCTTTAGAGTGGCCGCTGCAATATAATAACTTTAGAGACTAAACTGAATTAGTCTCTGCTATCTTTATAAAAGCCATAATTTATGCGGTTACGGTGGGATTGTTTTGCAACCAGTAGTCTTTACCTTTTTTGTCCTTTGCTTTTGCCAGTGCGTAGTTAGCATCGAGCAGTATTTGTGATATTGAAAGGTGTTGATCGGGATTGTAAATGACACCGCCAATTTTGACCCCGACAAACAACTCGGTTTCTTTGTCAATAATAAATTGACTACTGGTGAGTCGCTGGTGAATATCTTCTATATATTCTGTCCCTTGCTCCCTTGAGTCAATAGTCGCAGCCACGCAAAATTCGTTGTCATTGAAGTGGCATATCAGGTCAAAAGGTTTCAATTGATTGGTTAATATCCTACTGATGACCTTTAGGGTTCGATCACGTGCCTGTAATCCATAGTTGGCGGTAATGTTTCTTATACCCTTGATATTAATAACAGCAACCAGCAGTAATGACTGATCAATTTGACTACGTTGTAACTCGGCCGAAAGGCGTTGGAAAAACGCCGGTCTTAATAGTGTTCCTGTTAAATGGTCGTAGGTCGCTCCCTTAAATAATTGCCAGTAGCGATGAGTCATGGTTAGCGCCATTGCTACACCCATTGTCGTTACCATTATAGGAAGCAACCAAGGTCTCAAGTTAAACTCAAAATTAACCATCCATCGAGTCTGAGAGAGAGCGTCATACCCCATAGTTAGCCAAAAGATTAAGCTGAAAATAATGATGACTCGAATATACTTTCTATTTTTTAACTGTGTAGATAAAAATATATACAGGCCAATGATTAAGCTCGCTATACATATTAACCAATAGCCAACCTCAGCGATGATTCTTGTATGCGTAGGTTCCGGATAGATAATACTGACAATACCAGGAAGCCCTATCAGTAATATAAATATTAAGTGATCTCGGCCGATTCTTAGTTCGAAAAAACGAAACGCAAATAATACCAAGCCTATCAGTCCCGAACTGATCATAAACATTTCGATCTTTAATGTCGTTGTTAAATTGAAGCCGATATGCATAGGATATTCTGAGCGAGCATAAGCAACAATCGCAAATGCGATTAGAAAAATCGAAAGGAACAAGGTTTCTTCACTTTCCCTGACCATCAGAAAATAGAATAACTGAAATAACGCGAGAACAATTAATACTGATATAGCTATAACAAAAATATGATTGGAGGTTTTTCTATCTTTTTTAAGCGCAAAATATTGTCCGATTTCAACCGTCGATTTTTCTAAACCGGGGCTACCAATTGAGCTAAAGGTTTTGACCTCAATCAGATTGAATTGGTTATATTTAATAATTGACGGCGGAATAAAATATAAACGTTGATGACGAAAGGCTGTTTGATAGTTGGGAGGAAATCGACCACTTTTACCAATTAAACGACCATTTATTCTAACTTGGTCTACTTCGTCTATACGGCCTAAAAATAAACCAAGAAGTTCTTCTTGAAAATCGCTGCTAACGATAAATTGTTTGGTATATTCGTAGTGCGTTGTATTTTCATCTTTGGGTAAGTTAATCGACAAGGTATCAGCTGATGTGCACTGAGGAGGACTTGAGGAGAAGTGCTTACATATTTCCCAGTTACGTTCGAGCTTTGTTGGCAGGTCATTCACCAATTGTGCGCAGTTAGCTAAGTTACTAAATAACACTAAGCACGCAACAAAAAGTAATGAGAAAACCTTTATCCTATTGATCAATATTAATTCCATTGGGTTAATATCACGCTATCATACTTGATGAAGAATCATCATTGTGAACAACTTGTTCGTCACTATCTGAATAGAATAAATCACAGTAACTGGTATAGATTGATATGACGCTAATTGCAAAGGTTGCCATAATAATAACAAACCACAAAGGTATACCGACAAACGGTAAGATAACCATAATCGTTGAAACAATGAAGAACGCCAGCAATAAATAAGCAAGAGCAAATAAGCCATAAACAAGAAATGGGATAAAGTTATCGCGGCAAGCCTGAAAACTTAATAAAAATGCGTTACCCGCGGTTTGTTTTCTAAGCACTATTAGAGCCGGCGCAAACCAGACACCCATGAAAACTGGAATCATCAAAGCTAGGTAAATTAGAAAACCTAATAATAGATAGAGTATTGTATTATCCTCAAGCAACTTTGTAGCCCACTCTAAAGCTTCCGCTTCACTCATAGCAGACTGTGATTTAGGAGTAATATCAACAAGGAGTTGTTGGTAGTCTATACCTACAATCGACATTATATAAATAGTGACAATTTTCATCAGTATTGACGCTAGTGCGTATATGCCACAAAGCTTTAATAGTTCTCTGCTATCTGTCTTAAGCCCATCAAAAAGATGATCGAATTTAATTGATGCTTTATCGCTGACTTGCGAGCAGCCTAGCATTAAGCCGCCAATGGCAACTGGCATTAATACCGCCGACAAATAGTTAATACCGGGGATTAGAAGCATTAGAAAAATAAAACCAGTAATACCTAGCCATGGCCCCTTTGAAAGCTTAAACATATGCCAAGCTTTAACCAGCCACGTGGAGCCCAAGTTTGCGGGTACCCGACGATATTTAACCGTTGCTGACGTTGAGCCTTCTTGGTCGTCAGAGGAGTTAGTTGGTTTTTGCAAAATTTATTCCTAAAATTAGTAAAGAATTGTCACGACTAAATAGTTCAAGCTGCCAATGTTTCTGTGTTAGTTAGCGAACAGTTACGCTCAATATATCAGTAACTTATGCGTCAAAACTTGCCATTTGGCCATTAAAAAATGGTATTCTAGCACTCTATGATAAAGGATTGAGCATAATCTCTATTCAAATAGTATAAATATTTATTTTTGAGGCTTATATGCAGATTTTAAGAAACCCGTTGATTGTTATGTTTGTTGGGTTATTTTGTGTTTCCACTAGTGTTTTGGGAGACCAAAGCAAACCGGTTACCAGCAGTGCACTTTCTTCACTTACGCTTGAACAAATAATGGCAAACCCTGACTGGATGGGAAATAGCCCTGAGCGCCAATCATGGTCCATTGATGGTAAGGCCGTTTATTATCAAAGAAAGGTTGATGACCATACTCACCGGGAATTGTTTAAATATTCCTTAGAAACGGGTAAAACCAGCGTTAATGAAAAGACTGAAAGCCTTATGGCGGCAAGTCGAAATGCGGTACTTAACCCATCAATGACCCATGGAGTATTTACCTTTCAGAGCGATCTTTACATCATTGAACTTGGGACTAATCGAATATCAGCGCTCACGGCGGATAACAAGATAGAGACAATGGTTAGCTTTGTCGATGACAATACCATAAGTTTTCGAGTTGGCTATCAATTGTTCTTGTATGACTTGAAAGCTCGTCTGGCAAAGCAAATCGCAGAATTTAAGACGTCTGTAGAGCCTGACAAGAAATCGAATAAAAATTATTTGGAACAGTCGCAACCAAGGCTTCTCGAATATATTAAACAAAAACAAGACGAAGCAGAATTCCAGAAGCAAAGGGAAAAGTCTAACAAACTAAATACAATAAAGACTTGGTATCTCGGCAAAAACCGTAGGATTCGAACATTTCGTTTGTCCCCTGATGCCAAATGGCTTCTGCTAGGTACAGTAAAAAATGGCGGCCGTGGGCAATCAGATCACATGCCGGAGTTTGTCGTTGAAACGGGCTATGTAAATGACAGAAAAGTACGTCCTTTGGTGGGTACTTCAGAGCCAACTAATGAGTCTTTTTATTTGTTTGATCTGGTTAAGCACAAGAAGCACACATTAGATTTGTCAAAGCTTCCGGGAATCAACGATGATCCATTGAAAAGTCTAAGAAAAAAAGCCGCTAAGAAGATTGGCTATAAATACAAAGAAGAGCAAGGGCCAAGAGCGGTATACGCATACAATTGGTTGCAAAATGGTGGTGTCGCCTGGACTAAAGATAGTCGCCAAGCTGCGTTTATGTTGTTTTCCTATGATAATAAGTCGCGCTGGATAGTTAGTTTTGATACCGATAAAAAGCGCCTTAAAACCTCACACTGGTTGAGTGATGATGCATGGGTTAATGATTCTGCATTCAATAATTTTGGTTGGCTTGCGGATAACGAAACACTCTATTACCTGTCTGAAGAATCTGGGTATTCCCATTTTTATATTAAAACGGGAAAGCGACGGGCCACGCAGCTAACCGAGGGAGAATTTGAAGTCAGTAATTTGACCGTCTCAAAAGGGGGAGATAAGGTTTTTTATAAAGCGAACAAAAAGCACCCTGGAGTCTACGAGATCTATTCCTTAGATATGGAGAAGCGGACTAGTAGTCAGCTAACAGATTTTAATGGTATGAGCGACTATGTGTTGTCACCAGATGAATCGAAACTAGTTGTATCGCACTCCAAACTCACCAAGAAGCCTGAGCTTTATATGTTGGATGTTAATCAGCCAACTGAAAAGCCCATTCAATTGACTGATTCTATGAGTCCAGCCTTTAAGGCTGTGCCTTGGCAAGCGCCAAAGATAGTTGAAGTGCCTTCTAGTCATGTTGAGAAGCCCATATACTCGCGTCTATATGAGCCTGCTTCTGAGAATGTAAAAAGCGTAAAAGATAACAAAAGGCCAGCGGTATTATTTGTGCACGGTGCGGGTTATTTACAAAATTCACACCAAGGTTGGTCGGGTTACTTCCGTGAGTTCATGTTTCATAATTATCTTACGGCGAAAGGTTATGTGGTATTAGATATGGACTACAGGGCGTCAAAAGGTTACGGACGAGACTGGCGAACTGCGATATACCGGAACATGGGAACACCGGAACTACAGGACCTAAAAGACGGCGTTAATTGGTTAGTTGAAAACAAAAATGTCGACAAAAACCGAGTCGGTGTATATGGCGGCTCTTATGGCGGCTTTATGACATTTATGGCTATGTTTAAGGAGCCAGAATTGTTTGCTTCTGGCGCTTCACTGCGGCCGGTTACCGATTGGGCTCATTATAATCATGGTTATACTTCTAATATTCTAAATACACCCCAAGTCGATCCTGACGCTTTTGAAAGGAGCTCTCCAATCGAGTTTGCAGAAGGGTTAAATAAGCCGCTTTTGATTTGTCATGGTATGGTCGATGACAATGTATTTTTTAAAGATACCGTAAGGTTGGTGCAAAAGCTTATTGAACTAAAGAAGACAAAATATTTTGAAACGGCGATCTATCCGGTTGAGCCCCATGGTTTTGTTCAGCCGGCAAGTTGGCTCGACGAATATACAAGAATTGAGCAATTATTTGAGCGAACGCTTCAGTAAAAGTTTTGATTTTAGAAAATCTTTTTATAAGTCGAATAAACATAATAAATGTTAAGAGAAACGAGGAAGTAACTCGGAATGCAAAAAAATCGAGCTAACTGGCGAGTAGCACTGTTATTCATATTTTCTGCGCTAATCGTCGGCTGCCAAAGTGAACCTGAAGAAACGACAGCCTTGCAGCATTGTTATAACCATTTTAAAGCTGAGAGTTATAAGGTAGCCCAAACTGAATGTAGTGCCGCTGCCAATAACGGTGAAGTTGAAGCTCAGTGGTTGTTGGCACAAATGTATCGTTATGGTTTGATAGGCGACGACCCGCAACTAACTATTGCATTTGAATGGTATCGAAAAGCTGCAGAAAGCGGCCATTTAGAATCAATGCGGGAACTAGGAATTGGTCTATTAAACGGGGAAGGGGTTGAAGTTGATTATGAAAGCGCCTACGTCTGGTTAAAAAAGGCTGCCAACAAACAGGATACCTCAGCAGAGTTTTCAATGGGGTTGCTTTTCTTTGAAGGTAAAGGACGCGAAAAAGACCTGGGGTCGGCAATTAATTGGTTTCAACGGGCAGCGGTAAAGAAACATGTTATGAGTATAAATAACTTAGCGTGGATTTTTGCCACTAGTAATCAGCGCAGCTTCTTTAATCCCAAAAAAGCAAATTATTGGATTGGTCAAATGGAAGCAGAGCATTTTGACATACCGATGTTTTTGGATACTAAAGCAGCGGTGCAAGCTGCGCAGAATGACTTTGACTTAGCGATTGAGACTCAAAAAGCAGTCATTTCAAAATTAGATGACACCGTAAATAGCGAACAAAGAGAGATTTTTCAAAGTCACCTAAAATCCTATGAACAAGGAGAAGCATGGCGTGAGTAACGATGATAGCCAAACTCAATCGATACGTTTAGGTCGTTACAAGCACTATAAAGGTGGTGAATATCGGGTGCAAGATATTGCCATTCATAGTGAAACGGAGCAATTAATGGTTGTTTATAGACCATTATACGGCGACAAAAATTTGTGGGTTCGGCCACTGACCATGTTTAACGAATTGGTCGAACATAACGGACAACAAACGCCACGTTTTTCATTTTTGGAATAAATGACAAGAAAGGTGGCCTTCTTGCCAAGAATGCTAATTGAACTGTGGGTTTTGAAAAAGAAAAATTAATTCGTAATAAATCTCAGACTCTAGGGACTAAAGCTATAAATACACTCATTCTACAATTGGTATTAACGCTTGCAAGTTACCTATTCCCACTCTATGTCCAACTTTCCTATTACCAGTAGGAACGAAATGACAGCTAACGAAGAAAAAGAATATGCCAAAAGGTTTGAGCAAATCTTGCTCCAGCATGAGGCAGTGATTGCTCGTGTTGTTAGTAGTTATGAAGTTATCAAAGCACTCCAAGAGGAGCTGTTTCAGGAGATTTCCGTTGCACTTTGGAAAGCGCTTGCAAAATTCGACAACCAGTCAAGCCTCAAGACCTACATTTTAGCCATAGCACATAAGCGCGCTATCTCCCATGTTGCCAAATATGCCAAAGAACCGAGAACTAATGAACTCAATGAGTTTGAGTTTCAAAGTGGAGAATGCCCAAGTGAACAGCTGGCTAGAAAGCAAAGAACCCATAACCTCATTGTCGCTCTTCGCCAGCTAAGTATGCTTGAGAGACAGCTAGTTACCTTGGCCTTGGAAGGTGTATCTTATAAAGACATAGCAGAGATTTTAGGTATTTCTACCAACCTCGTCGGCGTTAAATTAAACCGGGCAAAAGTAAAATTGAAAGATTTAATGCACGGAGGTAAGTCATCATGAAAAATGATATTGACGAGCCGCGCGAAGAAAACTCGGAAAATAACGCTTTTTCTGAAGAGTGGCAGCAGTTACAAGAAGACTGGCAAAGCTATCAACCGGATATTGCTAAAATTAAACGGCGCATACAGTGGGTCACTTGGAGAATGGTAGCAGTACTATTCCTCGATATTGTTGTTTTAGTTACCTATGTTCCATTTCTTCTTTATTTTGTATTGCCTGAGGAGACCTCATTAGCACTTAAGATCTGGCATGTTGGTATGTTTCCACTATTGCTTTATGGAGTGTATTGGGATTTTAAATTAAGACTTCCATTATTTAAGTTGGAGAACGAATCAACCAGTCAAATCCTGAAATTTTATATGAGGCGAGTCAACGCAGGCGTAAAGCTTGGACATTTTGGTTATCGCTTTTGTCTACTTTTGGTCGTATTTTTCCTACTATGGGTAGGGGCAGGCTTTGTTTTTGATCTAGGTGAAAAGAAGTTAACGGAATTGCCGTTTATATTGTTTGGCACCGTTTGGATTGGTCTTTTCGCGGCTGTTATGTATTGGTATAAGCGCAAGAAATTAAAAGAGAAAAATTACCTAGAAGAGTTATGGAGTGAGTTTTTAGAGTAGCTAATACAAATGTATTGCAAATGTATTACAAAGGGTATCAACGCCATTTTATAAGAGCTGCTCTAGAAGTTTTATTTTATAAAATAGGGGGAGGTAGTGCGTCCACTTAGGTGGCAAATATATCGAACCCCCAATATCGAATCATTCTTTAAAAAATAACTAATAGATTGGCCAACCCAGCACCAATGCTTGAGAGGAACCTAAAAATAGGTACGCCGACAAAACTTAAAGCTACTAAGCCCATGAGTACCATAACGCCATATTGGGCGTTCCAACGCGTATATTGATAAGCCTGTTTCTTTGGTAAAAAATAGGGAAGAATATAGTGTCCGTCTAGCGGACCTATTGGTAATAAATTAAATAACATCAACAACATATTGATCAAAGCCATGTAGTTCAAAAATATTACAGGACCTGGTTGGGTAAGAAACTCAATCTGTAGTAGGTTAGCAAGTGCTAACGTATTAACACATATGAAAGCAAGTAATAAGTTCATTGCTGGTCCCGCCGCAGAAACCCAAGCCGACGCATAATAGGAATTGAAATTTCGCGGATCGGTGGGTACAGGCTTGGCGTAACCGAACCCAATAATAGCCACCATCAATAAACCAATTGGGTCAATATGGGCAATCGGATTTATGGTCAGTCGTCCCATTCGTTCAGCGGTATTATCGCCAAATTTTTTGGCTGTCCAAGCGTGGCCGAATTCGTGAAATGAGAGAGATATGACGATTGCGATAAGCAATACAATAAAAAGTTCATATTGGCCTTGAAATAATAGAGTAATCATAGAAGTTTAGTTGTAGCTCCGAGTTAGGCTTTTTTACTTTTTATAGGAAAGAAATTCTAATTTTTAAGGCTAGGCAAATAATAAATCACATTTCCCTGGTAATCACTTTGTTCTTGGACGGTTAAGCTTTCAAACCACGACTGAGAGGTTAGGCCAGCGTATAGGCTATCCCAAGAGCCCTCATCGGTTGTATTTACCTCTAATCGGCAAACTCGCGTATTGCAACTAAGGCTTTCTACGAAGTGATCACCGTTTGAATTATGTTCGGCTAGGTAACTTGAAATTAAGCTTTCATAATTAGAGGACCATTCGTTAGTATCCGTTGATTGCTCAAATGAAGTTTTAACATTCTCTAGCTCTTCCGACATTTGAAGAACGACGTTTTTGAATCTATCAGTAAAGGATTGCTTCATACTGTCTTCGAAATCACTAAAGGTCATATTTTTTAAGGCGGGTTTTGTCGCTAGCTCTGTAACTTTATCAGAGTCTCCTTGCTGCTCTAGGGATTTCTTAAATTGCGCTAGTTGCTGGTTTTGCTCAGTGATGCGATTCTTAAGTAAAGCAATTTCCTTGTTCTTATTGATCAAAAGTGAAGAGTTCTCATTGCTCATTTGATTAAGTTCGGCTGCGTTAACATTATTTTGTTGCTGCTCGGGTAAGCCTTGACGCTCTTCGACTGTCGAGCTAACGGGCGTATCGCCATTATGCGTAGGCATCAACAAACTGCTAATAACAGCGAACAACGAAGCGCCTATTATGGCGGCTATACCGTGACTTATAGCTGACTTACTCAAATACTTCTCCTGCAAAAAACTTTGACAATCTTACTCAATAAATAGCAACGTCGCCTAGAGATTTATACTAACGCCTTAAAGTTAAACTATTCAAGGCGAATAGGGTGGCATCATACCAACGAAATAGCCGTATGGAAATTCCCAGTTTGTAACCGTTGATGAGCCGTCATTTTAGTGCCAACTCAGCCATTGTGCGGCGCACAAAAATGATTACTCCTCCAATTATCCGTGAATTTTACCCAGTAGAGAGAAAAAACCTACGTATATCAATAGGATAGGGTGATTGTATTACCGCATAACTGTCTGATAGTATAGGTGGTAGTCTAGAAGAGGTCGGAGTAGCTTGAGTCAAGCTAATGACGCAGGTACTCTTCTTCAATAACTAAAACATCGGACCAGTATAAATAAAACAATATCCGGCGCCGGTTGAAGATATACAGAATTCATAAAAATATTAATTATAAGTAGTAACAACAATCGTAGGAGAAGGAATCGTGAAAAATCAAAATAAGCTTTTGGTATCACTTGCTGTAACTATGGCTCTCTATGGTACAAATGTATCCGCTGAAGAGACCGATCAAGAAGAAGAGGAAGGTTCAAGTAACGTTGTAATTGTTACTGCTCAAAAACGTACTGAACGTATTTCTGAAGTGCCAATTGCGATTTCTGTTTTTCCGCAAGAGTCTATCGACCAAACTGGTATTCAGGAATTACGTGAAATTGGTGACTTTATTCCGAATATGACCGTTACCCAAGGTACTGATTTTAACTCACGAATTTTGATTCGTGGTGTTGGTGCCGCTAGCCGTAACATCGGTTTTGACTCTCGTGTAGGTGTATATCTAGATGGCGTATATTTAGGACAAGGACCTTCAGTTAACCAAGATTTGGTTGATTTGGAGCGAGTTGAAGTATTACGTGGTCCTCAAGGAACATTATTTGGAAAGAATACCGTAGCGGGAGCCGTTAGTTTGGTTTCAGCTAAACCTAGCGGTGATTTTGAAGGTAAAGGTACTATTAACTTCGGTAATTTTAACGCGGTTGAAGCAAAAGCGAGTATCGACTTTGGGATAAACGACATGGTGAGCGCTAAATTGGCGTTTTCCACAAGAACCCGAGATGGTTATGTTGAAAATGTTTATACTGAAGGTCAGCTGCCAACCACATTAAATACCGTTGTTGCAGGTGTACCGGTATTTGGGATCCCTCTACCATTTCCAATTGAAACAACCACCCCACCAGATACAAGTGACGACTTAAATAATCAAGATACTCAGTCTTATCGCGCTCAATTAAGAATCCAACCAAGCGACCAGTTAGATATTAACATTGCGCTAGATGGCTTAGATTCAGAAAGAATGCCGGTTCTTGGTCTTCCAATTACCTCAACCTTTGGTGATACCCCTTATGAGTTAACTTACCCTGGTGTAGGGGAAAATGAAGTTAATTGGAGCTTCCAAGGACATGAGTCTCGTGATATCAGCGGTGCTAACATGAATATTGATTATGAATTTGAAAATGAATTCACTATTCGCTCAATTTCTGCCATTAGAAATACCGAAATCAGTTACGGTAATGATACCGATTACTCTCCGATTGATTTTTTGTTCCTGAACTACCGAGATGAATACGAACAAACCACGCAAGAATTTCAGTTAATTTCTCCAGATGACGCTAGGTTTAAATATGTTTTAGGCGTTTATTATTACGACCAAGAAGCTAATACATTACGTGAAGCTATTGGTGGTGAAGCTGGACTATTTTTTGGCGTTCCTAAGGGCGGCGGTGCGTTTAACGACGGTGTAGTTAATACCGAAAGCACTGCCATTTATGTGAGTGGTAGTTACGAGTTTAACGACCAATGGAAGTTAGGGTTCGGTGCTCGTAGCTCCGAGGAAACTAAAGATATTGTTTGGAATCTTGACGGAACTACCTCGGGTGCCTTTGGAATTGGTACGACTGCAGCTGGTGGTTTAATTGACTCTAGAAAAGATACAAATTTTTCACCAGCAATAAGCTTGAACTGGGCCGTTTCAGAAACCCTAAATACTTATATTAAAACCTCTACAGGCTTTAAGTCGGGTGGTTTTAATCTGGACTTTATTACACCTTTAGACCTAGCTGCCGGAATTGAGTTTGACAAAGAAACGGTTGATAGCACGGAAATCGGTTTGAAAGCGTCAATGCTAGAAGAGCGTTTAACGATTAACCTAGCGTATTTTGATGCTAACTACGAAGACTACCAAGTTAATCAGTTCTTTGACCTTGGATTTGACCCGGTTACTGGTACTCAGTTAACTTCTATAAGAATCACAAATGCTGCGGAAGTCGATACTAGTGGTTTAGAAGTTGAAGCAATGTATAAGGTTAATGATGAACTAACTATTAATGGTTCATTTGGTTTATTGGACGCTGAATTTGCAGACTTTCCTGGTGGTACATCAGCTATTGACCCTGTAAGTGGTGCAGCGGTACCTGTGAATGCCGCTGGAAATGATTTGCCTGGAGCAGCGGATATTAATGCTTCTTTAGGTATTCAATATTACACCAGTGTTGATTCTTGGAGCACTGACCTTCTTTTCCGTTTAGATGCGACTCATACTGGAGAGTATTTCACGACGATTCAAAATGAGAAAACGCGTGAGCTAACCGGAAGTCATCCATTAACTTTTGCTCTTGATCCGGCTAACTCAGCTGCGTTAGGGGCACAGCCAAACACCGTTGATTACGGGTACATTGGTGCGACTACTATGTTAAATGGTCGAATCGGTATTATTAACCAAGCAGGTGATTGGGAAGTTTATTTGTGGGGTCGTAACTTAACCGATGAAGATGAAGCTGTTGATAGCTTCCGTGAATTCTTTGGAACGTTAGTTAATACACCTAGACAGCCACGCACCTATGGTGTTGAGGTTACATACAACTTCTAGTTGGTTGTGTGATATTTTAAAAAGGGAAGCTTTAAGCTTCCCTTTTTTTTGGGCGCAATATTAAAAAATTAGCACGAATCAAACTATTACCAAAAATATTTTTAACTTTGTTTAAAACTAGAAATACAAGGTGACTATTACGACTTGCTTCTGCAAAGTGTCTGTTAGGAGTTTTGAAGTTCGAGGGGGGCGGTCACATATAGGCATTGAAGTTTTTTAACCGAAACAAAGATAATTGTATCAGCCGCTTGCCAATTAATCATAACCACGGTTAGCAATACGAAAACTTTTAGAAACAGGAATATCTAATCGGGCAAATTTTTAAGTAAAACTCGTTTAATATTGTCACCCATTATAAGTCTAATATCTTGCTCACTAATACCTAACTTTAAAAGCTCATCAATAATTTTCGGCAAGCCGGTTACATCAAACGCTGTAGTTACTGCGCCGTCAAAATCTGAGCCTAAGCCGACATGCTGAGCGCCGACTAAGTCTGAGGTGTATTTAATAGCGCTAGCAATAGTTTTAGCATCAGTCCCGCAGGTAGCGGCTTCAAACATGGCTATTCCGATAACGCCACCGGTTGACGCGATCCCCTTGAGTTGGTCATCGGACAAATTCCTAATATTATCGCAGGTACCTTTTACTCCTGTGTGAGAAACAATGAGTGGTTTATTTGCTATAGACAAAACATCGTTAATTAGTTGTGGAGAGGCATGGGATAAGTCTACCAATATATTCCTTTTTTCCATTTCACTAATTAACAGACGTCCAAATTCAGTAATGCCCCCTTTGACGATACCATGCGCTGACCCTCCAACTTCATTATCAAAAAAATGAGTTAAACCTATCATGGTGACACCCGCCGACGATAAGTCGTTTAAGGTTTTTATATCTCCGTGTAGAGCTTGCGCTCCTTCAATACCAATAAAAGCCGCGGTCATATTATTGTTTTCAGTCCGGTCGATTAGATAGGTTGATAAGTCGCGTTTTGTTTTTATCACTTTAAGTCTACCGCCGGAATCTATTGCATACTGCTCAAGCTCATTGATTTGGGTAAGAACTCGCTCGGTTAAGTTGTACCAGGAACTAAAAGGCCTTCCTTGTATTGCAAACGGTAATGTTAATTGATCTGAGTCAGATGGATTAGAGTCAAAATTTAGGCCTCTCGGAACTTTATTGACAATCGTAAAACCTTGTAAAGCTACATTTGCCTCAATCATCCTAGGAATGTCTTGATGGCCGTGTTGATGTTGATGATTAATATCTCTCTTCCAAAGAAGTACGTCACTATGTAGGTCAGAGACAAAATCAAGTGAGTCGTATAACTTCGTTGCTTCTGGGCTCACGGTATACGGCGGCAATAAAGTAACCTTGTTCATTCTCTTATCTATCATTTCAGGAACAACCATATGAATAGCAATGATGGTCGACATTAAAATAGCAAAACCGATAACGGAATATTTGAAAATTGGTGAGAAATTTTGTGGGCGCATTTATATTATTTTTTCAGTCTTTTATTGGGTTAAATCATGGTACTCTAGCAGCACATAGTTTTCCAGAATGTTAGCTTTAGAGTAGGCATTTCAATGATTTAATTGGAGTTAATTAGTGGCTAGAGATCAACTTTTTAGTAACAATACGGCCATCGCGGTAGTTGTTGCTAATATGATCGGAACCGGTGTTTTTACTAGCCTTGGTTTTCAACTACTTGATATTCAATCTGGCTTCCCACTTTTATTGCTTTGGGTTGTCGGTGGCATTACTGCGCTATGCGGCGCATTGACTTATGCTGAACTGGGGGCGTCGTTGCCTCGTAGCGGTGGAGAGTATAATTTTTTAACGGAGTGTTATAACCCAGTAGCTGGATTCATTTCAGGTTGGATTTCCTCAACCGTTGGATTTGCGGCTCCGGTAGCACTAGCTGCTATAACCTTTGGTGCGTACCTATCTTCTGTACTACCTTTCCTCAATGAAGTTTGGCTAGCGATTGGTTTGATCGTCATTTTGACCCTTGTACATAGTTCTAGTCATAAGAATAGCGCGGGTTGGCAGTATTTCTTTACGGTGATCAAGCTCGCCCTCATTGTGTTGTTTTGCCTTTCCGCTGTGCTGCTTGTAGAAACACCCCAACCAATAAGTTTTGTTCCGGTTGATGGGGACTTTTCGGCGGTATTTTCCGGTGCGTTTGCGGTTTCCTTAATTTATGTCAGTTATGCATATAACGGTTGGAATGCCGCAACCTATTTAAGTAGTGAATTAGATAAACCACAGCAAAATTTGCCAAGAATATTAATCATCGGCACAGTCGTAGTCACAATTTCTTACTTAGCGCTTAATTTCGTTTTTCTTTATTCTACGCCGATTGAAAGTATGGCGGGTAAAGTTGAGGTTGGTTATGAGGTGGCTAAGTCTATATTCGGCGAAACCGGTGCAAAAGTGACGGGAATAATAATGTCTCTATTGCTTGTTTCAACGGTCAGTGCCATGACTATGGCCGGGCCTCGAGTGCTGCAAGTTATTGGTGAAGATTTCAGCTTATTTAGACCTCTAGCGAAACTTAATTGTTCGGGTATTCCAGCTAGGGCTATTTTGTTTCAATCGTTGATCGCGCTAATTTTTGTTTTGACTTCAAGCTTTGAATCCATTCTTGTATTCGCTGGTTTTGCGTTGGCGTTGAACAATTTTTTTGCAGTTCTTGGTATTTTTGTACTACGAATAAAGCGGCCGAGTCTTCGTCGTCCTTATAGAACTTGGTTGTACCCAGCTCCACCTCTTATTTTTCTTGGTTTAACCGGGTGGACTCTAGCGTACTTGTTAATGGAGAAGCCTTATGAAGCATTAAGGAGCCTGTTATTAATCGTTGGTGGAGGCGTTCTCTACCTAATAACGGCTCATTTTGGGGCGGATAAGTAGGTTTTGATGACATTAGGATGCCAAAGCTAACTAAAAACAAGCAATAAACCAGCGAAAAGCTCAATTTCTTACTAAAATTAAATAAGATTCTGTTACTGGGTTAAGCTCCTTGCCGTTCAATAAACTATTATGAAATTTGCTGTTTGCCATATAGTTGGCTTCTTGATCACTTGTTGGATGTCTTTAGCGACTGCTGAAGAGTCCTCAATGGATGATAAAGGTCTACCGACTAAAACTGCTAAAACTTATAAAATAGCCATTGTTAAGAACAATGCACCTTTTAGTTTTGTCCTCCCTGACGGAAGTACTACCGGTCTCTACGCTGAATTTTGGAAACTCTGGTCAAAGACCAATGGCATTCCTATTGAGTTCTTGCCGGGAACCTTAGCGGATTCTTTTGAAGCTCTACGCACCAAAAAAGCGGATTTTCATGCAGGACTATTTATAAACGAAGATCGCCTCGCTTGGGGGGATTTTTCATTGCCAATTCATCGAGTCGATACGGAAGTCTTTTTTAGGGATACTGGCCAGGCATTTCCTAAACTCGAAGATATGAAAGGACAGATCATAGCGGTCCAAGAAGCCTCCTTTCAGCATCGATATCTTAAGGATAACTATCCCAATCTCAAAATCGTTGCGTTTGATAAAGCCGAAGAAATACTTAATGAACTGCTTAACGAAGAAATCGCGGGTATTGTTAGTGAAGTCCCGTATATGAATGCGCAAATTGCAAGAATGGGGTTAGTTGGAGTATTCCAATCAAGCGGCGAAAAATTATTATCTAATCAAGTTCATGCATTTATTCCTGCCAAGAATAGCTCTATCAAAACAATTTTAGATGAAGGAATAAATCGGATACCTCGTCAGCAAGTTAGCGCATTGGAACAAAAATGGGTGCCGGATGCTGTACCATTTTTCAGTTCTTTATCGAGCTTAGGTTCTTTAACTAGTCAGGAGATCGATTGGTTAAATGAACACCCAAGGCTGTCCCTAGGGGTCGATCAACTTTGGTCTCCGTTCGAGTTTGTTGATGAAAAAGGCGAGTATGTTGGTTTAATTTCAGATTACGTGGAAGTTGTGGCGGAAAAGCTAGATATCGATTTAACACCGAATTTACAATTTGGCTGGAATGAAGCCTTGGAAGAGTTATTAAAAGGGAATTTAGATGTTATGCCTGCGATAGTTCGAACCGAAAATCGTAAAGATGATTTGCTGTTTACTAAACCCTATATTGCTCTATCATCAGTTATTGTTACTCGAAAGGACTCCTTTTACGTTAATAATCTGGACGATCTAGAAGGGAAAACCGTCGGTGTTATTGGTGGTTATGCCTTCGAAGAAAATATCAGAAGAGATTACCCTAACCTAAACTTGGTTCAAGTTAAAAGTGTCGTGGACGGCCTACTCGGGGTCCAGAATGGCGATATCGACTGTTTTGTGGAAACATTAGCAGCAATTAATTACGAGATCAGTAAAAATAACATTAGCAATGTGATTGTTGCAGCGCCGACACCTTATAAATTAGAACTTTCTATGGCGGTTCGGAAAGGTTTAGAGCCGTTGGTTCCAATATTAAATAAAGCGTTAGCGTCTATCAGCACTCGTCAAAAAGCTAGATTTGCGAATGATTGGTTAGCCGTTGAAGTAACTATCGGAACTAATCTATGGACTTTTGCGAGCTGGGCGGTACCAATACTCGCTATTTTATTGGCTATTATCTTGTTCATTCTGAAGTCAAACAGGCGACTTCAATATGAAATTTTTGAACGAAGAAAAGTGGAGTCTTCCCTAGAGCTTGCTAAAGAGAAAGCAGAGAAAGCCAACCAAGCCAAAGCGGACTTTTTGGCCAATATGAGTCATGAAATACGTACTCCAATGAACGCTGTCGTTGGTATGTCGCACTTGTTGAGTGAGTCTGGACTTACCGACAGGCAAGACGAGTATAATAAAACCTTAAGTGCATCGGCTTCGTCTTTATTGGTACTCATAGATGATATTCTTGACCTTTCAAAAGTAGAAGCAGGAAAATTAGAGATTGAGTACTCACCATTTCATTTAACCGATGTCATCAGTAATATTGAAGCGCAAGTCCGTTTAATTATTGACAATCAATCAATCAGTCTCAGGTCGAAGCTAAGCAAAGATTTACCACATACGCTCTACGGTGACGCGTTCCGCATAGGCCAAATTCTGCTAAATTTAACCAATAATGCCGCCAAGTTTACTTCAGAGGGCAAGATCGAAATTAAGGTTGATGTAGAGTCCAAAGTTGATGGTCGAATTAAATTGCTAGTATCGATTAGTGATACTGGCATCGGTATGACTGAAGAGCAACAAAACAAGCTATTCCGCACCTACAGTCAGGCAGATTCCTCAACAACAAGAAAGTATGGCGGCACAGGGCTAGGTTTAACAATCTGCAAAAAACTCTGCGAGTTAATGGGCGGGGATATATGGCTTGAAAGTGAATATGGTAAAGGGAGTAAATTTTATTTTACCGTGACACTAAATTACGAAGAGGCCGAACTCTCTAGCAGTGAAGTCAAAATATCGAAAGCTGAGCAGCAAGAGAGTGATTATTCAACCTTGCTGGATAAGGAAATATTGTTAGTTGATGATAATGAAATTAACTTAATGGTCGCTAAATCTATTTTGGCGAAAGTTGGGATAAAAGTTACCACTGCAACAAATGGAAAAATTGCTACTGAGCTTGTTGCCAGCAACCATTTCGACGCTGTCTTAATGGATATACAAATGCCCGTAATGGACGGTTTTGAAGCGACAGCGGAAATCAAAGACAGCCTAGGATTTCTCGAGTTACCCATAATTGCCGTCTCCGCCAATGTCATGAAAACTGACATTGAGCGTTCTGAATCTGCAGGTATGGTTGCTCATATAGGCAAACCTCTCAGAGTTAAGCATTTATTAGATACTTTATTGGAACATACTAAGGTTTAAATAGAGTACTGCTCACTTTTAAAAAGTTACACCTCTTCGCCAATAATTAAATTCTTTCATCTTTTTTCTAGAGTTGTTTTGGGTATATAATGGGCGATTATTTCCAGCAAGAGTCATATCAATGAAAATTAATACAGCTAAAAGCTTTATAACGCGGTTATTTTTAATTGCCACGGCAATTCTTCTTTTTCAAGGATGTACCCAACAAGACAAAGCCATTTCTGATATTGAGAAGTTTATTTCTAGCGCCGACATTGATAAATCTAAGGGCGACTGGAAACAAAACCTACCTAAACCTCCTCAGCTGACCTTTGATGTTAATCGTCAATATCTCTGGAAGTTACAAACTAACAAAGGCGACATGTTGATTGAACTGAAGGCTAAAGAATCTCCGATGCACGTGTCTAGCACGATTTATTTAACCACCTTAGGTTTCTATGATGATATTTTGTTTCACCGAGTTATCCCAGGCTTTATGGCACAAGGCGGCGATCCTCTTGGGGTTGGTGTAGGTGGACCTGGTTATTATTATATGGGGGAGTTTGACTCTGATCTTACCCATGATAAAAAAGGTATCTTGAGTATGGCTAACCGCGGTGCAGGAACGGATGGAAGTCAGTTTTTTCTAACCTTTACCGCAACCCCACATTTGGATGGTAGACATACAATATTCGGCGAATTGATTGAAGGAGATACAACTCTGGAGAGTCTTGCTAAACTTGGTAGTCGCTCAGGTAAAACAAAAGAAGAATTAAAAATTGTAAAAGCGACTATTGAGGTACGTTAGGCTCTAGCTGCTGGGTCGTCTGAGAGACAACTTTTAGGTGAAGGTTGAAGCGTTGGGATTATGAAAAGCCGACAACATCATGATTCGATTTCTCCTTTGCCTATAAAAAACGGCGTTGCCCCAAATCGGTTATGGTTACCTGAAGGACCATGGGAAACGGTATTTGATTTTTTCTTATCATGCTTTCCCCATCTAACGGTTGAAGACTGTGCAGCACGATTTGAACGGGGGGAGGTAGTCACTAGCACTGGAGTAGCATTTTCAAAAACTAGTCAGTATCTATCCGGCGAACACCTTTATTTTTATCGAGAGCTTAAAAGTGAAATCGACGTCCCTTTTGAAGAGCATATCGTCTATCAGGATGACAATATCTTGGTGGCTGATAAGCCTCACTTCCTGCCTGTTGCGCCGACAGGCCAATACTTACACAATACCTTGTTGGTTCGGTTACGTAACAAGCTATCGATCGATGAGTTAGAATTATGCCATCGACTAGATAGGGAGACTGCGGGCTTGGTTTTATTAAGTAAATCCAAGCAGTTACGAGCTTGTTACCATTCTCTTTTTGCAGAACGAAATATTACAAAGGTATACCACGCGTTAGCCCCTCCGATAAATCAAGAACTACCCACAACCTTCCGTTGTCGTCTTGGCAAAGGAGAGCCTTATTTTAGAATGAAACCTGTTGATGGAGAAGCAAATAGCGAAACTCATGTCGAGCTACTTGAGAAGCGGGGCTCATTGAATCTTTATCAACTTAAACCCGTCACAGGGCGTAAGCATCAGCTCAGAGTCCATATGTGCTCACTTGGAGCACCTATTCACAACGACCCAATTTATCCGCAGTTGTCTGGTCGACTGCCTGAGGATTTCAGTAAACCCCTTGCATTGCTGGCCAAAGAGCTTCATTTTGTAGACCCACTAAGCGGTTGTAGCCATTCATTTATTTCTAAGCAATGTTTGTAATTTGGGCAGGTCGTTAGCGATAACTTTAGCTAAACCTACTAATAACGATTTTGTTTGGATTATAGCTGCCATATTGTCTAGATCTATGGCATATTAGCTGCACTGCAGAGGTTGGGCAGAGTCAATATTAACGTCAACCTAAGTCAATTTAAACGCATTACCATTTAAAACGGGGCCAATAGAAGCTACGGATGGGAAAAATTGATAATCAATCACAGGTCGGGCTAGAAGATCGCGAGCGTATGCATTCTACGGACTTAAAACCTGTCTCCGGTGGCAAGCAAGGTAAAACTGCCAAAAGTGATCACGGTGTCAAAACTGAGCAAGATGATGCCGGTTACCACTCGGATATGCACCTAGAATTAAGTCTCGATAACAGTTCTGACCCTGCCATCAAACCAATTAATGCTCAACCTTCTAAAGCCGTCGATAACATCGTTGAGCGCTTTAAAGCTTTGCGCACGCGACAACTAATTGTTGGCGTTTTTATCGCCACAGTGATTGTTCTAATTAACAACCTGTTCCACGGTAGAGGTACATTTGTTGTACAGGTATTGTCGGTAGCTTTAGTGGTTTATACATTTTGTTATGTTGCGGTAAGGCGAGGTGCCGTTATATTTGGGGGATTTTTGTTTTTATGGTCGCTCTATGTTGCTCTGACTTTGCTAATGATTCAGTACTCAGGGCTTCGTGATCCCGCGGTGCTCGGATTTATGGCTATTTTAGTGTTCGCAGCAATGCTAAATCATAAAGCCCATTTTCTCGGATTGGCGCTTACTATTGGTATAACACTGTTGGCGGTAGGTATCGCGGGGCAGTTAGGGGGATTAGATTTTTCCAACAACCCTTTTGGGTGGGACACGGTAGTTGAGGTACTGATTATCTATGCCTTAGCAAGCTATGCGATTTGGACGCTAGCTAATGATCTTCGGTTCACGCTAAAGCGCCTACAAAGTGAAAATTCTAAAGTTCTCGAATCTAAGCACGCTTATAAGAAAATAGCCCACTATGACCATCTTACCCAGTTACCTAATAGAATAATTGCATTAGAGAAGTTTAATCATGCGGTTTACCATGCGCAACGGCAAAACTCTAAAGTTGCCGTATTATTTATCGACTTGGATAATTTCAAAACGGTAAATGATTCCCTGGGGCATTCCGTGGGAGACGGTTTGTTAGTGGAGATTGCTAATCGCTTAAGCCGCTCTGTACGGGATGGTGATACTGTCTGCCGTCTTGGCGGTGACGAATTTCTAGTAATACTAGACGATATTGCTGACCAAACCGAAGTATCACTTGTTGCTGATAATATGCTTCAGGAGATTGCATCACCCCTTGATATTGAGGAACATTGTCTCACAGCAACTTGTTCTATCGGAATTGCAATAGCGCCAACTGATGGTAAGGATTTTGATACCATAAGAAAAAAAGCTGATATTGCGATGTATAAGGCGAAGAATGCAGGCCGAAATGGAATGATGTTTTTTGACGACGTGATGAATAAAGATATGCTTGCTCATATCGATCGCGTTAATAGCCTCCGTAACGCAATAATTAACGAAGAGTTCGTATTGTATTATCAGCCTAAAGTCGACCTTAAGAGTGGCAGGGTTTTTTCAGCCGAAGCGCTAATTCGATGGCACACAAGCGAAGGAAAAATAATCCCTCCGGATGAGTTTATACCCATTGCAGAAAATACCGGAATGATTATTGAAATCGGGCAGTGGGTACTTTTTGAAGCGTGTCGGCAATGTAAGGAGTTTCAACGTAATGGATTGGTCGATTTTAGCATTGCAGTAAATCTATCTTCCATTCAGTTTAGGCGAGGTAATTTAGAAGCCGTGGTGATAAGCGCGCTAGAAGCTGCACAACTCGATCCTTCTTATTTGGAACTCGAAGTCACTGAATCTTTGCTAGTTGAAAATTCTGATGACATAAGAAGTCAATTCAGAGCCCTACAAAAAAGAGGCGTCACTTTTTCTATTGATGATTTTGGGACCGGATATTCTTCTCTAGCTTATCTCAAGGATTTTAATTTCGATTTTCTTAAAATAGATCGAACCTTTATTGGCGACTGTATCGAAAACGAAAACCACCGTGTACTTTGTCAGGCAATTGTTACCATGGGACATAAGTTGCAATTATTAGTGGTGGCTGAAGGCTTAGAAACACAGCAACAGATAGATGTGTTGACCGATGCTGGTTGTGAGTTTGGCCAGGGGAACTTTTTTTCTGAACCTGTACCGGTAGAAACTTTCTATAACTTACAGTCCATCGACATAAGAAGTTCCAATCAGGACCCAATTTCTGACTATATTGTATCTTTAGTTTAACTACCAAACATCACTATTTTTCTGGAAAAAATCATGCTTACTGGACAAATCAAAAAAATGCGATCTGAGTTAAACGCAGATCATCCGATAAACTATTACCTACCGATAGGCGATGAGGAAGTATCCCTAAATCAATACATAGGCAAACAATTGACGTTACGTTTTGAACAAAGCATCAATTGTCAAAACTGCGGTAAAAAGACCAAGAAGAGTTTTTCACAGGGTTACTGCTATCCTTGCATGAAAAAGCTTGCCCGCTGTGATATGTGCATCATGAAACCCGAGACTTGTCATTTTCATGAGGGAACTTGTCGCGAGCCAGAATGGGGACAAGAAAACTGCTTTGTACCACATTACGTTTATTTATCGAACACCTCGGGTTTAAAGGTTGGTATTACCCGTCATACACAAATTCCGACTCGTTGGGTCGACCAAGGGGCCACTCAAGCAACCATTATTTTTAAAGTTAGTACCCGACAACAGTCCGGCTTTGTTGAAATGGCTTTTAAAGATTTAATTGCCGATAAAACAAACTGGCGAACGATGTTAAAAGAAAACCAACCTGACCGTGATCTTGTCGCTGAAGCTAGTTCTTTAAAAGAGAAACTAGCTGAGTCTATGGATTCTATTATTACCAATTTTTCGGCAAATGAAATTGAGTCAATCACTGGCGAGACAGTTAATCTTCGTTATCCGATTCTAGAATTTCCCACAAAGATCAAATCACATAATTTTGATAAAAACCCTTTAGTGGAAGGAACTCTTATGGGGATAAAAGGGCAATATTTAATCTTTGATACTGGAGTGATCAATATTAGAAAATTTACGGCTTACCAAATTTCATTAATGGACTGAGTTTATTTGTGAGAGGTGAATCTATATTCGTTTACTTAGCTCGTTGATTATCTTTGCAAAGGATTGATCAACGGCTTGACTTTGAGCATGTAATTTATCGAAGCGCTCTTTGGTTTCATTAACAATCCCTTCAAATACTGGCTTAAATGTTTCATCCATTTTGTTTACAAACGACGGATCACCGAGTACATCGCTCATGCTATCAATGATTAACTTGGATTGTTTAGCTTGATATTTTGCTTTTTGTTCGACCTTTTTGATGGTAGTTTGGGTGGTACTAATGATTTTCTTTAGAACCACTTGTTGTTGCTGCAGTACGTTTCCGTCTTCTATTGTTTGCATATGGTCGCTCGCTAATTCCATAACTACTGCGAGACTATCTTTGTATCTTGAATAGGCCTCCTGATCACTCTGCGGCATGCCTTCTAAAAGTAATGACATATTATCAAACCGTATCACAAGCGCCGCATCTGACTGCAGAAATCTATCTGTGTTTGTAGTATCTTCCATCAGCTGCTTGCTGTTGTGACTCAATGTCTGCAAGTTTGATTTATTAGTATTGCCATTTCTTCCTCTTAGCTGAACTGCTCCTTGTAAGCCGTAAATTTTTACGACTTCTAGGACTGCCTCCGCTAATGATTCAATATCGGTACAACTAATCGAGTTTCTGGCAAAAGAGATGATGTTACTTTGGTCGCCACTAACGGTCATCATTGTCATAGACATTGCCATCGCGTCATTAAGTTGCTTATTGAGGGCGTCTATCGTTTCCTGCCCATTTGCGGGGGCATTATCCGATGCATGTGTTTCTGAGGAAGAGTTTTGGATAGAGTGCAGCTGTTTTTCCAAAGTTTGATTCGCCGCAGTAAGTGCTTGTATTGATTCTGACTTTTCATTAAGTGTGTTTGTTACAACGGTTAATTCGTCTTCCAGCATATTGATACAGGTTTCCGACTCATTAAGCATTTGTTTCAGTTGCTCCGGTTGAGACGGTTGTTCAGAGGAATTAGACAGGGCTGATAATTTGTCCCTAAGCGCCGAAATCTTTTCTTTTTGCTGTTCATTAAGCACTTTCAACTGCTTAATATCTTCGTTTACCGTTTCATCAGCAACCTTATTAGTGGTTTCAGTTGTCGCCGTCTCATCATCGATTTCTACAAATAAATCGATATCTCCGGGCATTTCAGATTCTAAGGTGTATTGAGAGCCGTCGCTGGAATCATTATCTAAATCATCCATTTGCGACTTCATTTGATCTTTTATATCGGTTAGTTCTTGTTCTTTTGCCGCAAGAATATCATTAAGCTCGTTAATTTTGGCTTCCAATGCTTCTGAAGAACCATTTGTTTCGGCTTTTAAGCGTTTAACTTCATGTTCCAGCGCTTGTTTTTTTGCGGCGATTTGATGTAAATGATGTTTAACAATTGAATACTTGTTACGCAGGTTTTTAAGCTGTTTGATCTTATTTCGAATCCTGCAAATACTGCTTTTCCAGGTTTTCTGCTTCTTTCGATAGTGCAGAAATAGGCCGATGCTTGTTGCTATTGCCAGAATAGATAATTCGGCGGTAGCGATAACTGAAAGGGTTGAAACGTACATTTTTATATCATTGAGGTAGTTTATTACCTTTTAATGATTCCTTAACACATATAATGAATACTGCTTTAAGTATAGATTAGATCTTAAAAATAACCATAAAGTAGCAGTGGTTAATTCATTAACGTTTATAGCGTTCAAGCGCTTCGTGAAATTGTGCTGCAAGGCGTTGCGCGTCGCCATCTTCAGAGTTTGCAATCATTTTATAAGAGGCCGATAAGGTTAATACTTTACCTCGGTTGCCTAGGTTGTTCTTGGCCAAGGCAATGGGGTCTTTGCCGAGCTCTATAGAGATACCAAGTTTAGATAGTACGTGTCGAGCAAGCTTATCTAAGTTAGGAAAAACCTCAACGGTTTGCAATTTATCGAACGAATCTAGAAAAAAGAACATGAAAGCACCTATTGAGTAGAATATTGAGTTTCGAATGATGTTAGCGCTTCTTAGACAGTCTTATTATCAAATAGATCGATCCACTAACTGTTACAGTTTAGTTCAATATTCTGTTGCTGTTACAAATTTATCTTGAACGGAGAGGACGTAATAATATGGCAGGGTAGTTTGCACCCTCAATAATTCAGTTATGATTCAGCTACCTCAGCCTACAATGTATTCCAAGTTGAAAATACAAATACAAAGGAAGCGGTCGGTGAACAAATTAAATAAAGTTGGATTATTGGTATTATTGTCATGTTTTTCTCAAAGTGCAATGTCAGATGGTAATCATTCTAGTAGCTATGGAAGTTCGAGTACTCGTATTATTTATAGTCATGAATCCAATGGTGCTGACTATTTATCATCGGTTGGTATTGCAACATTATTGAAAGATAGCGAGAGTAAATTTGGTATTGAATTAGGTACTTCTCTTGGAAACGCTGAGGTCATTAGCACCGATGGATATTTAGAAGATTATGTCGCATGGGAAGGTAATATGAGAGTTGGTTACTTTTCTAACATTTCTGTTTTTGTGGAAGCTGGTTTCGACCTAACTGAAGCTATTTTTGAAGATGAACGATATGATGATCATCATGACGATTATTTGTACCACGATGATATTGACGCGTATGTTGGTTTTGGAATTGGCGTTAGCGCTGGTCCCTTTCAGATCGACGGGTTTGTTAGAAATAGAGAGATAGATAGTCTTTATTGGGAAGCGCAATCGGAAGTTTTTAGCGGCGTACAGTTTTCTTTAAAATTCTAATCGGTAATTTAATTTTATCGAAAAAATAGTTCGGTAGTGCAAGCATGTAAACTGCTCGCGCTACCAGATAATAATCCCGATATCTATTACATGCTCAAATTGTTAATTCTTTCTAGGGCGTCATCAAAACTCTCTTGGCTACAGGATAATACGAACCGGCAATAGCCTGGTAAACCAGTCCATGTCGAATTGTTTATTGCAATGTTTGCATTTTCAAAGAGTTTTGTTGTCGCGAGATCGCCTCCTTGAGTAGCAGGTAGGTTTAACTCTTCAATAAGTTTCGCAGGTTTAGCAACTAAAAATAATCCACCCTGCGGTGGTATAACTCTCCATCCGCTATTTGACAAAGCTTCAGTTAGTTGTTTAGCTCTTTGCTTAAGAAGTTGCTTTTGCTGTCGCAAGTGTTTCATCAGTTTTTCATCTAAATTAAGCTGCGCTTCTAGTACTTTTTTAATAGCGTACCTAAGTGTAAAATGTGGTTTATGTGGTAGCTCCCTATCAAGCGATGACATCAAGTTGTCTGAGGTGGACCAGGCGTAGCCAAATCTGAGACCGCCGGCGGCATATTCTTTGGAAATACCGCCGATGATTACTAAATGACAATCCTCTAATTTTGAAAACTTATGCACTATTGAAGACAGCTCATAGGCTTGTTCTTCGCCGAAAGCTAACCCGCAAAAAATGCTATCCAGAATCACACTTGTTCTGTGGGTTAGTGCTACTTCTAGCAGCTCCACTAGTTCTACTGAGCTATAGACTGCGCCGGTTGGATTGACAATAGGCCCGTTCAAAAATAGCCAGCCACCTGGTGATTGTGATAATTGCTGATTAAGTGAGTCTTTGTTGAGTTTGTAGTTATTGGATTCCAAAGTTTCTAAAGTATTAACAGCAATATTCTTAAATTGTGCTGCTGATCTAAAATAGCCGTAGCTGCCGGTTGTAAAATGAAGTTGTTTTATTGAACGCGCACAAATCGTTAGTAGAGCGTTAAAAATAGGCGCTACCCCGTTGCCAAATACGATATCATGCCGTATCTCTTTGGTTAGTCCAAAGCGTTCTGAAAGAAATCGATTCAGGGTTCTTCTGAGGGAATCTTCATCACTTAAAGAACGCCTTACCAAGTAACTTTCGAACAACATCTTCTTCAGGTAAGCAGGTGCATCTAGCTCATTTTCGCCAAAGTCCAAGCGAATGCTGTTTTTATCAAACTGCAAGTAGTTTCCTTGGATTGCCGGATGCTCAAATGCACTCTTAGCACCTTTAGAAAGGGCGAGGCTATGACTCTGTGTGACAGGTTCACTTTGCAGAGCCGACGGTTGTTGAAAACGAGAGCGTTGAAAAAATAGCAACTCTTCGAGTAGGTGTGCATAATAATATTGTTTCAAAACCGGGGTTCTGCAATAGGTTAACTCCGCCGAGTTCATTAGATTAGTAGTAACGGTAGCATTGTTGGTAACACTTACATTCAGAGTGTAGTTTTCGTAAACTCGGTTGTTATTCAAAGCCGCTATGAGAACGATATTGTCGTTCAAGCCGGCATTTGATAAATAACGATAAATACCATTGATTTCCGGCTGGCTACTAAGGTCAAAGCTATCTGTCAAATCAATCACTAAGAGACATTGGTTGTCTATAGCGCATTGAACTAATTGCTGAACCGTTTGGCTAGAGCGTATTTCGTGCTCATCTAACCGAGTTACTACTAAGTTGGGCTTAAGATGATTAATTAGTTCAACAAGGTACTCGACCTGCGAAGGTGTTTCCAAGATACGCATATCGTCATTTTCAAATTCGTTATTAATGAGATGAGAAAGCGACTTATTGATCAACGTTAACTCAGGTGAAAAACACTCTAACAAACTGGTGATTAATTCTCGTCGACCTGGGCTGATAAAAATTGAGTCTTGGTTGATATCAAAGTTCAAGTAAAATCGGAAGTATTCTGCTAGCTGTTGTCTAAAATAGCCTAAACCTTTGGATGATTCATAAGGAAATTGTTTCATTCCCAACAGCAATTTCGCGAAAAAATCGAGGAATGAGTAACGCTCTTCAGCATCATTATAGTGTTGGTAGGTAAGGTCAATGGCGCTACTCAATTCTTTGTCTGCACCAGGCATAAATGATTGACTCATTTTTGTCATTGAGTTAAAAATTGATTTTACTCTTGCTGGGAAAATTAACCTAGCTTCATATACGTCAACGGAGTGGTAAGTTCTACCGCCAGCCTGAGCGTAGGATAAAGCCGTGCGAGCATTTATGGGCGTACCGGCGCTTGCATCCATATAAAATTCAAAGCGATGTTCGGTATTTTTTTCGATATCGACAAGCGCATTAATTTCTGTGTCAGCGGCTTGCTCGACATAAGTTTTCCAAACTCGACGAACGTTAAAACCTCGTCGTAGCATAAGCCGCTCAATGACTTCCTGGCCGGGACGTCCACCCAGGTTTAAAATTAGTTTTGCTGACGGATGCATTAAAGGTATGGCGCTTTCAACCGCTGTAGCAATTAACCCTAAGCCAAACTGGTCTTCAATGGTCCCCTGTTTAGTTGCATAGTTACTGAGCGACTGCAGATACTCATCACTTGCATTTTCTTCAACAAGGGTTTCCATTACTTCGGGTTCAGGATTTAATACTTGAGGAATACAGCCTATGACTTTATTTAGAGTAAGCGGATTGTTATTGAAGTGAGAAAAAAGGTTTGATTCAAAAAATCCAACCTGCTTCAATAAGGATTGACCAGAATGATCATAAATGACATCGGCAGCTTCGTTTAAGCCGTTTAGATAGAGGTTTAGCCTAGCGCAAATGATTGCCTTCGGGTTTAGGTCCAGTCCAATTATTTTTTTGAGAGAGTAGCGGTAGGCGAGGGCGATACTAATCCAGCCAATTCCACACCCTAGCTCAACAATTGTTTGTCCTTCATAGTCACTGGCTGGATATCTCACTAAACCTTCATAAAAAGTAAATGACCATGCCTCAGGTAGGAAGGTGCTCGGAAATTGAATTAGACTTAATTCGTGAGTTTGGTCATTTTTATCGAGTATATTTTGTTTTAAGAATTGAAAGTGATAATCGTTACTAGGGTGCTCATGAAAGTAGGCTTGTAACTCTCTCAATAGATCATTAGCGGGTTTTCGAGTCTCTATGTTATCGAGCTGGTCAAGCAGCACTTTAAACTCGTTATAAGCCGCTTGACTGGATTCTTGACACACTTGAATAAATTGATTGACGGATTTCGGTTGCATCTATATTCGCCTTAGACAAGGTAAAGGATACTGATAATATATCAAAAACTTGTTAAACGCGATCGAATGTATTTGCAATAAAAGCTCACCTTAAGAGTTTATCGCCGTGAGCTATATTTGTTATCAACTAACCTTAGTTAGCTTTGTATAGACAAGTGTTTAATTTCTAATTTGACCATCACCAACAACCACAAATTTTTCCGTGGTCAGAGAACTTGCACCCATCGGGCCATAGGCATGAAGTTTACTAGTAGATATTCCAATTTCCGCTCCTAACCCTAATTGTCCTCCATCGGAAAAACGAGAGGAGGCATTAACCATAACCACAGAAGCATTGATAACACGGATAAAGCGATCGGCTTTTTTTCGGTTTTCAGTGATAATAACTTCGGTGTGATTAGAGCTATACTGATGGATATGCTCTACCGCGCCTTCAAAACTATCGACCTGTTTAACCGCTATTTCTTTGGCTAAATATTCGGCATCATAATCCTCAGTGGTTGCAAGGGTTGCGTCTTTAAATAACGGCATAGATTTTTCACAGGCATGAATCTTAACATTCTGCTCCTGCAGAGCATTTGCTATTTGTTGTTTCTGTTGTTGACTGAGATCTTTATTTATAAGTAAAGTTTCTAGAGCGTTACACACCCCAGGTCTTTGAACTTTACCGTTGAGTAAGATTGCTATAGCTTTAGCAATATCTGCTTCGCTATCAATGTAAAGGTGACAGACGCCTTTAAAGTGTTGAATTACAGGAATGCGGCTATTTTCGCTGACATATTTTATAAGTCCTTCACCGCCCCGTGGAATAACTAAGTCAACTAAGTGACTAAGTGTCAATAATTCTGCCATATGTTTCCGGTCCGGGTCGGTCACAATGCCAATTGCACCGGTATCGATGTTCTCACTGTTTAGTGCGGCGTGTAGCGCTTTGCCTATCGCTTGATTGGAGTGAATAGCCTCTTTACCGCCTTTTAAAATAACCGTATTCCCGGCTTTGAAACAAAGCGCGGCGGCATCTGCGGTAACGTTAGGACGAGATTCGTAAATCATAGCAACAACCCCTAATGGGATGCTTAGTTTTTTAACTTGTAATCCATTTTCAAGTTTATAGGAATGACGAGTTTCGCCGACAGGGTCGTTTTGTTCTGCGATTTGCTCTAATGCTTCAGCAATGCTCTCAATACGTTCAGAATCGAGCATTAATCGATCAATCATAGCGTCGCTTAAATTGTTTTGTGCGGCAGCTTCAAGATCCTTTTTATTTTCGGAAATGATATCGGATTGATTAAGCCGAAGTTGGTTGGCCATCGCGTTCAATGCTCGACGTTTTTGTTCGGCGGTTAAATTAGCAACCTGATTTGCTGCTTTTTTTGCTTTTTCCGCTAGGTCAGTAATTGAGAACATGGTTTAATCTTTTAACTCCATTAATACTAAGTCATCTCTTTCGATGACCACATCGCTATCAAAATAGCCTAAAATCTGTTCAAATTTTTCACTTGGATTACCTTTGATCTGCTCAACAGCGGTATGGTTATACTGACAAATGCCGCGCGCTATCAATCGCTTGGACTGAGCACATATGACATCGGTGGCGTCGCCTTTTTCAAACCTGCCTTTGGTACCACAGATACCGACACTAAGTAATGACGCCCCTTTTTGTTGCAAGGCGGTGACAGCTCCCGAGTCGATAATAATCTCACCTTTAGCCTTAAGGGTATGTTTTACCCAGTGTTTGCGAGCGGTTAGCTCTTCTGAACTGGCGACAAATTGAGTACCTAAACGACTCCCATTGACCCAGGCTTCTAGGTTAGACGGTTGACTACCTTCGAATAGAAAAGTCTCAATTCCGTGAGATGTTGCTTTAATAGCGGCATCTAATTTTGTTTTCATGCCGCCGGTAGCTAAGTGATTTCTTGTGCCGCCAGCTTTCGCCAAAATGGCTTCATCTATTTTCTTTACTACGGGTATATGTTCCGCCTGGTCGTTAGCCTTAGGATCGGCGGTGTAAAGCCCATTGACGTCCGATGCAATCATCAATGTGTCGGAATCCGCTAAAATGGCAACCATAGCAGCAAGTCGGTCGTTATCACCTACTTTTAATTCTTCGGTAGCAACGGAGTCATTTTCATTGACAATCGGCAGTACGCCGTTTGCGAGTAACTCATTGATAGTATTACGAATATTAAGATAACTTTCCCTGTTTTCCAAATCTGCATGGGTAATTAGAATTTGTGCGCATGGTTGGTCAAAATACCGTATCCAATTAGCCATCATTGCATTTTGCCCGACAGCTGCCATGGCTTGCTTTTGAGCAAGTGAAGGCTGCTTTCCGTTATGGCGGATGTGCTGGCGTCCTGCGGCAACACTGCCTGAGGATACCAGAATAACTGACTTACCATCTTGGTGACATTGGTGAACAAAACGCGCGATGGGAAGCGTATATTGAGTGCTGCACCCTGTGCCACTTGGAGCGATGAGCGCCGAGCCTATTTTAAGGACAATTCTCTGACAGTCTTGATAACGCATGATTAATTAACTAAAAATGATAGTAATACCGTTTTACACGAATATTGAGTTCTGGTCCAATTCTTATCCGACATGAGAAAACAAACCACAGAGGTTCGTTAGCGACTAACATCCTGTTCCGCTTGATGTTTGGCTCTTATAAAGTCCTTGTGAGATACGTGCAGAAGCGAGGCGAGTTTTCTTAATAAGTGAGATTCATGGGAGTCAGCTTTGCCATCCACGAAGGCAATCTGCCAGAGGTTTCCAATTAGTTCTATCTTTTCTTGTTGGCTATAGTGTTGGTTTAATATTGCGGTAAACTGGAAATAATCAGTCGACTCATCTAATGCATTCTCTGCCAGGGTCATCAACTCATTCTTTTCCTCGGTCGTTAGTTCAAACTGATGCTCGAGCAACTGCCGTAAATGAGAGGTTTCCGCGCTGTTTACCTGTCCATCAATTCGGCACATTTCGACCATTAATACAGATGTGGCCAATTCAATGGCATGTTGTTTCTCTTGTTCAGAAGGCTCTTTCTCAGGGGAGAGCGTATCTATAAAGGCTTTTATGGCATCAAGCATTTATTTAATCTCTTTGCAGCTGCTTACAATTATTGATGACTAAGTGCGAACATTACTATATTCGGCATGTTAGCATGTTAATAATCAATTTTGTTTAAACCGGATTATTTTCATATACACGCAGTTCAGACTTGCTTGCTAACTTAGCAATTGGTTGTATTGTGTTGATAGTATTGTTCTGTAATTCTCGTCAAAGGTCAATTGACAATTTGTTAGCTAAAATGTTTAGCGGATTTAAAAGGTGGACTTGTTATGAGCTTGAAAAATTTTATTAGAAAAACGCTGTTTGGTGGGATAGTCGTATTACTGCCATTGATTATTCTTTGGTTGATAATGAAATGGGCTTTCTATTTCGTAACGGATCTTATTCAACCGCTTTCCGATTTTGTTATTTCTAATTATGGCTTTCCAGAGTTAACCGCCGACGTTGTGGTTGTGGTGGTTATATTTGTGGTGTGTTTTGCCGTTGGAACGATTGTTTCAACAGGAATTGGAAAATGGCTACATGGAATATTTGATCAATATTTATCTAAGTTGGCGCCAGGTTATAAACTGATTAAAGAAATAGTTGGACAGTTCTTTGGGGACTCGGAATCATCGCCGTTCTCTAGCGGAGAGGTAGCCAGAGTGCAATTGTTTGGTTCTCAATGCCCAACCACGGTTACTGCTATTGTAACTTCAAAACACAAAGATGGAACCATTACCGTATTTATGCCGACGGGACCTAATCCGACCTCCGGAAATATTTATCACGTACCTGAGGAATATGTACAGTTATGCCCGGATGTTACCGTTGAAGATATGATGAAGTCCATAATTGCCTGCGGCGCCGGAAGTGCCTCACTGTTTACTGCTAATCGGCAAGAAGACTAACCTAATCGACACATGTTTAGGAGTTCTTCGCAAACTGATTGTACTAGATTAGCTGAGAGGAGTATTTGAGAGTAGTATCTTAGAAGATTAACTGAGAGGAGTATCTGAAAAAAATAGCGGAATCTATTGAGAACGTTTTGAAAAATAAAGAGGTTTTTTTGCTGACTTTGTTGCTAATGCCGCTGTATCAGCAGCATTAGCCGGGTAAGAGAATTCTGTTGTTATTTAACCTTAAATTCAGCTATCAGGTTGTCTAACTCCTTAGCGGTTGACGCCAGAGCTTCTGATGATGAGAAAACCGATTCACTAGATTTGTAGTTCTCGTTAGTCATATCACTCATGCTTAATATATTTCGCGAAATCTCTTCTGAAACTTGTATTTGTTCTTCTGCGGCTGTGGCTATTTGAGCGCTCATTTGGTCGATCTCCGACACTGAATTAGCAATAGTCGCAAATGAATCACTTGCTTCTTTAGCTTTCTGGACGACCGAAGTTGCCTGCTGTTTACTATTGCTTATGGTTTCAACGGCGCGACTGGATCCTTGCTGGAGGCTATCGATGATTTGGTTTATTTCCATAGTAGAGTCTTGGGTACGCGCCGCTAGTGTTCTAACTTCATCTGCTACCACCGCAAAGCCTCTTCCCATTTCGCCTGCTCTAGCAGCTTCGATAGCTGCATTTAGCGCAAGTAAATTGGTTTGGTCTGAAATTCCTATGATTACATCTAAAACAGTATTAATTGACGAGGTATTTTCAGACAGCGATTCAATAACCTCATTTGCGGTATCAATCTGCCCGGCAAGTTTATCGATTTCTTGAATGGAATTGCCGACTATCGTCACCCCGTTATCAGATTCATGTTTAGCGCCTTCAGCTGACTCCGCCGTCGTTGTAATGTTTTTAGCTACTTCCTGAATCGTTGCCGTCATTTGATGCATCGCCGTAGCAACTTGCTGTGATTCAGACTGCTGCTCTTGAAAATTTTTCATCATTTGATTGAGCGTAGTAGTTAAATCGCTAGAGGCAGAAGACAAAGTGGTACTTGTGGAAGAGATCCCTTGAATCATGTTGAACAGGTTATCGCGCATTCGCAGCGTTGCACCTTGTAATTGACCTATTTCATCATTACCGTCTACGATAACTTCCTGGATTAAGTTGCCATTGGAAATGCTATCAAGCTCCATAACACAGTCGTTTATTCGGGACGTGATACGACGGCTGATAAAGTGGCTAACTAGAAAACCTAGTAAGATAGAAAAAACCATTAGAATTAATGAGGCATATTCTGCTTCCTTTTCATGGGCGGCTGCTAAGTCGGTCGCTTGATGAGTTAAGGATTTTATTTCTTCTTGTACGTTCAATAGGCCGCGAGCCATATCATCGTTTATTTGTTCAATTTTTCCAAACGCTTCTTCTGATTGATTATCATTAGCGGTCATCAAATCAAATGCTACTGATGATTCGCGTTGCGAGGTTTTGAGTTGCTCCTTAATAGTGAGCAATGTTTGGCTAATACTGGATAACAGGCTGACACTACCTTCATTAACACTCTCTTTCTTTGCCAAATCCAACAATTCGAGCGCCAAATCAACCTCATTATTTAGTTGGCCAAATATATTTTTAAAATCACTCACTTCTTTTTCATATTTAGCAGAATATGAAGCATTAACTTTAGATTTTTCAAAATAGCGTAGTGCTTTTTCTAAATGAACATATTGCTCAAGTTGATGACTAGTAAGCGCATTAACATTTTCAGTCAATGGGATATCTATTGTCGCTATTGTTTTCATTTCCGAACCGATTTCATCCATTGACGAAATTGCCTTTACGGAGGCTATAACCATAAGCGCAATTAGAATGATTGAGGCCAGGGCAATTTCGAAGCGAAGAGAGATGTTATTAAGGAATTTTGACACTATAGGGCTCCCACCATCTAAAGGGTACAACCTATTCAATATAGTCCAATTCCGGGGTGATACAAGGTGGAATGCGAATAGTAAGATTTGTCAGGAACCTAAAGCACAAGGAAACAGACAGCAACCTGGGTTTTTAGTCTTTCAAAATCAGTATCTTAGATGATAATTGGTTGGCAGCAGTTTGCTCTTTCGAAGGTTCTTACTTTATGGCTGTGCTTTTGAAACTCACAAGCCTGATGATTGCCGTAATAGTTATCTAGTTATCTAGTTATCTAGTTATCTAGTTATCTAGTTAGCTTTTTTTAGATTCAAATAGACGATTAGGCTGTTGTTTTTCTTAAAGAAGATAAGCTCGAGTCAATAAAATCTAGAGTTTCATCACTTGGGACTGAAGAGAACGCCATGGTATCCAAGAAAAACTCTAACCCGCCAATTGTATCGGCAAAATAATGAATAGCTTCTTCAGGAGTCGATTTCGGGTTTTGTTGAAGGTGGTTAATAAAATACTGTCTGCAATTTGCAACTTGTTGGGCAGCCCTTGTTACTTTAAGTGATTGAAAATCATTTTGTGCTTTGTCCAGAAGTTCTAATACACCTTTTAGCAGCAATGTTTTGCGGTTGTTGGCGACAAAATTCGACATTATCTCCATGATGCTTTTAATTGATGTATGGGCATTTTGGCGAACATTTTCCATATCACCGCTTAGTTTCGAACGACGAGTATCTTTATTGCCTAAATTACTTTGCACTTGAGACTCGTTAATAGCGGAAGCGATATTTTCAATAACGACACGAAGAAATTCGATATCTTTGTTTGGTACCGGGCAGCGACAGTCGATACTGTCTTTTAGCAAATTAATACCCATTGATAGTCTTATGGTTTGTGTTTCTTCTTTCAAAACAAAAAGCATTTTCTTAAGGTTTTGCATCTTGGTATAAACTTGATCTTGCAGTTTCGTTTGAATTACTTTGTCTGAGAGTTGCGCAGTTAGTGACTCAATTTCAATTATTTCAGTCATAAGACTTTCGGTAATTGCAGTAAAATCAGATTCACTGGGGCCGTTAAACTCGTCGCGTTCAGCTTTTAACTGCGACTCTTTTATCGTCGGCTCTTCAAGTTCAAAGTGATGTATCAATTTGCTACGGTTCTTATCTTCACTGTGACTAATTGAGCAAAGGTAAATTACTTCCGTGGTAAGCTCTATCGCCTTTACAGCATGGCTCTCTGATGCTGCTGGAATTTTGTGATCGAGTTGTTTAATTTGAGAATCAATCTTTGAAAAAATTTTTAACCTTTGACGAGTAAGCTGTAATTTACGATTGATGAAACTGTCCATTAATACATCGCAGATCCACCAAAGATCGAGGGATGAGTTTAAACGCATTCCGTTGTCCAAACTTTGCAATGCACGTTGCATCATTTTCAACCCACCGCTAACGCACCTTTGTCTTAGAACCTCTATGAGTCCAACATGATACATTTTGCGATAATAACGAGACTTAGAGGTTTGCTCGTTCTTGTCAAAGGCGATTGGACTATCCATTCTTCGCCGATCTAAGTTAACCTTAAAAAAATACGATTCGGGAAGAATCGGTTTTTCGAGCTGCAGGCGCAAACGATTTATCACTGGGAGTAATAACTCAGGCATCTCATCAGACTTTCTGCCAACGTGCTCAAGATAGCGTTGAAGTCTTAGCAATGCTATGGAAAGACATTCAAGGTTTCTTTTGCGAGACTTTTTGGTGCTTAAAAGCTTCTCGGCAACCTCGATAATTTCATTAACTAAAATTAAAGGGCCATTGGCATCAAGAATAGTGAAAATGCCTTTCAACTTATTGATATGATTTAGAGCTGCGACTAAAGAGTCAGTGCATTCAGGTTGGCTTACGAATCCTTCGAGTTGCTGAATTGAATGGCCAATTTCAGAAATGACATCATCACTGATTAAATCAAAGGCCTGTAAAGTGTTCGTTCTGAGCATAATAGTCGTTTTAGCGTGGCCGCAGATATTTTCGGCACTGGAATTTTTAGAGGTTGATATCTTATTCTAATAACCGCTTTAAGTCGTGCTAGTAGTTCACAAAAGCAAAAATATAGGTTAAAAAACAACCAGTTTTGTGAATATTACCCTTATAAAGCCCTTGAATCTGTCTTTATGGCTAGCTCCACTGAAGTAGTTTTAATGTATATTTACCCTCGTTAGATGCCATTTGTCTCAAAGTCCGGTCGATTACGGGTTTTTAGTCTTATTGTTCCGTTACTGTCCGCTTGTGACTTTTTTCAAACAGATCAACATGCAATAATGAATACTCTGTAGTTTGAATAAGTGTAGCCACCATACTGTATGTTTGATTTAGG
>CAJQOL010000170.1 GCA_905479925.1 uncultured Kangiellaceae bacterium
AGTAGCAAGTCCTGTGAGAACTGCTCGTCCAGTTTAATAGCGCAAAAGTATTATTGTTTCAATTGCGGTCAAAAGGCCGACTCTTTAAATCGTCCATTTCGAGAGATAGCGGCGGAATCCTTTCACGAATCACTTGATATTGACGGTCGTCTCGTTCTTACCTTAAAGACCTTGTTCTTCGCTCCAGGCAAGTTAACACGCGAATACAACAGCGGCAAAAGGGTAAAATATACGCCGCCTTTGAGGATGTATTTGGTCCTCAGCATCTTGTTCTTTTTAATCATTTCTCAATTTGATCTTTCTAGCGGTTCTAGTACCGAAAAACTAGAAGAACTATACAATTACGTACCAAAAATGATGTTTATATTGTTGCCTATTTTCGCAATATTCCTTCAACTATTATTTCGTTCAACCTTCTATTTAGGTAATCTGATATTTGCGCTACACCTACACTGTATTGGATATATTATAATGGCTGTATTACTGCCGCTTGAAACCATTGAAAACCGGCACATTCTCTTACAGTTATTGCAATTTCCGTTAGTGATCTATTTCGTCTTATATATAGTTCTAGCGGTTAAAGAAAATTATCAGCAAAGTTGGTTGAAAACGATAGCCAAAACAATTGTTCTAGTACTTTCCTATATTGCCACTATTGCAGTTTCTATCGAGTTTATCGTCTCACTGATAACATAAATACCTTAGACCTTAGACCTTAGACCTTAGACCTTAGACCTTAGATCTTAGACCTTAGTGATAAACGTACGCTATTCCTTTAACTCATAGAAACAGCAACCACCAAACCAATAAAGATCAAAATAGTACTCTGAAAAATACTTGCCGCCACATTACCTTTTTTAATTTCTTCAATAAAATCAATTTTGGTAAATACATATTTATCAATAATAACCAGTGCAAATACGCTAACCAATAATGTGATTAACGCATAGATCAAATTGATCCCTAAAAATGTTAATGTCTGTTGGAGTGATGTAATTTCCACTTTTTCCTCTCTTACTATTAGTGTTTATTTCTCAATGATAATAAATGGTGCAATGGGTTTTTCTTCGAGCCAACCAATCGCGTAAGCAGTAATAGGTTCAACCTGACTATAATCAAGCGATTTGCTTTGAAAGTTCATAATATCGGTTACTGCAAAGTCACTTGCATTCTTAATGTTATACAAATCAGCCGCCCCAAAGACGTGCATCATTTCATGTGCTTGCGCGTAATGCATCTTATCCCATCGGTTTCGTTTAACCTGCTCCATTAACATGACATATTCATTATTACATTGCGAAAAGTAGCGTGTTTGATACTTACCATTAATGCGTGACTTTTTCATATGAGTATAACCACAGCGCTGCGCAAATGAACGCTGGTTAAAATTAACATGCAATATAACCACACCTTGATCGGCACCTTCTGCTTTAATTTGTTTTTCAATAAAGTCACCGACATTTTTCTCCCCTAAGGAGGCCATAACTGAAGCGACGTATTGTTCTATATCTTCACCGTTGCTCTCAAAGGAAATTGTCCGCGGCGCTTTAAGCATTGGATTTTTTCTAGCAATAAATGAGCGGTTAACAAAATTTATGTCGTTTACCCCATATTCGCGCGCGGCATTTGCTTGCCAATCTTGTACTAACTCAAGGACTTTTTCAGTGCGGTGTCGAGTTTTATTTGACCAACGGGTATTAATCCCATCGTCCACATACACATAGGCAACAACGACCTTACCCTTTAGTTGCTTTGCCGGGCCGGAATACTTAGTGGCAATATAGCTATCATTCAACCCTCGCTCACTTTCAACTTGACTAAGGTGTCTCCTAAGTTTTTTGATATGGCTAGCTATTTTTTGCTCGAAGTAAAGCTCCTGCGCCAATTTTAGACTTTCTATAGCGTAAACAAAATGCCAGCGATCCTGATGAATTTGCGCCTCAAATAGGTGAATAGACCGCAAGATTTTTGGGTCATTAAACCCTTCGCTTTTTGCCGCGCTAAAAGCATCCTCAATCGCGGCCATTCTGTTTTCATCGGTAGTTTGACTTTGAAGCTTTTTATAGGCCGCGTAGAATTTAGGGAAACGCTCTTTTATTGCCTTATGAGCGTCTTTTTTATCTGATAGTTCATCAATTGTGACGTACTCTTTTTCATGATTGGAGGTGGTCGGCGAGAATTCAGTTTGTAGAAGTAAAAGGACGCACAGAAAAGCAAAAAAACAAAACAGATTGCTTATTATTTTTGAAGACATCTAAGCTAATCTGTTTTGATAAAACTGACAGAAATGAGCGGTAAAGAAAAGCAATGCTGATCTACCGTAACAGCAATAACGGTCGGTTGGTCGCTTCAAGCATTTTTGCAGTAAAACTACCGAGCAACAAATCTCTAAAACGACTGTGGCTAAAGGCTCCCATAAGGGTAAGATCTATATCTTTTTCCAGTTGATAATCAACAAGTGCATCTACCACAGGGCCATCGAGTAAAGCGCTAGTCGCTTTTACTCCAGCATCCGCCAAATAGCTTTTAGCTTCATTGATTAATTGTTCACCATCTTTTCCAACATGAACGATATGACAAGGAATCTTTTTAAACATTTCACTAGAAGCGATCATTTCTAATGCTTTTTTACAGGAGCTACTACCATCATACGCTAACATGGCATTTTTAGGTTGTGTGAACGCTTTGTTGACCACCAAAATTGGTTTGTGCATTGAGCGAATTACTGATTCCAGCTGATGCCCTATGCCAGTTTGCTGATTTTCATGTTGTTTGCCGCGGATACCGATGACCATAACGCGAATTTCGCTCTCTAGCTCGATCAATGACTCGGCTAAACTACCATGATGCTGATAGGTTTCAATTTCTTGCACACCAGCGGCCTGAGCTCTCTCTTTGGCGGCATTTAGCATCAATTGGCCTTTTTTAATTAATAGGCTTGCACGGCTTTGTTCTACGTCGGTAAGCTCGTTTAGAAGCTCTTGCTGGCTACCAAGTCCAATGGCACCTGAGTAATCCGCTACTGCGGCATGCTGGTTATTAGCAATTGTATGGGTAAGCTTCAATGGACGAACGATTTCAGAAGCTATCCAGCTGGCATAATCACAAACGGATTCACTAACCGACGAACCATCAATACAAGCCATAACATACTTGCCGTTAAATCGATTTTCATTACTTGCTATTGGCTCAATGGACATTAGTGACCTCCTAAGACTTTTTCTAACTCTTCAGGTTTATCATGAACGCCAAATCGATCAACAATTGTTTCGCTGGCATCATTAAGGCCAATGATATCAACCTCTGCCCCTTCTCGTCTAAATTTAATTACCGCCATATCTAACGAATGTACCGCTGTAATATCCCAAAAATGGGCTCGAGTGAGGTCAATAACAACATGAGAGACTGCTTCTTTAAAGTTAAAATTGGCTAAAAATCGAGCTGAAGAGTTAAAGAAGATCTGCCCATGAAAAGTATAGGTTCGAGTAGAACTCTTCTCATCCAGAGACGTCTCGGCATACATAAAATGGCTGATTTTATTAGCAAAAAATAATGCCCCAAGTAATACACCCACGAAAACACCATAGGCCAAGTTATGTGTCCAAACCACCACTACCACAGTAGAGATCATAACGACATTAGTTGATAGTGGGTACTTCTTAATGTTCTTTATCGATCCCCAATCAAAAGTTCCAATTGATACCATGATCATAACAGCCACTAAAGCAGCCATAGGAATTTGAGCAACCCAGTCATTAAGAAAAACCACCAGAATTAAAAGCACAACCCCCGCAATTAATGTTGATAAACGTCCTCGACCGCCGGACTTCACATTAATGACCGATTGTCCGATCATTGCACAGCCGGCCATACCGCCAAATAAACCGGCGCCAATATTTGCGATACCCTGTCCCTTACATTCACGATTCTTATCGCTCGGTGTATCAGTTAGGTCATCGACAATGGTAGCAGTCATCAAAGACTCTAAAAGACCAACAATCGCAAGAGCCATGGCATAAGGGAAAACAATGGTTAAGGTACTCCACTGCAGCGGAACATCTGGCCATAAAAACAACGGCAAGGTATCCGGCAACTCTCCCATATCGCCAACGGTTCTTATATCAACCCCTACTATCAGGGTAAAAGCGGTAATGGATAAAATACATACCAAAGGAGATGGAATTAATTTGCCAATAGTCGGTATGTAGGGAAACAAATAAATCACCCCAAGACCGGCGGCAGTTAACGCGTAGACATGCCAGGTTACGTTGGTAAGTTCTGGTAATTGCGCCATAAAGATAAGGATTGCTAATGCATTCACAAAGCCAGTAATAACGGACCGTGAAACAAAGCTCATAAGACTGCCAAGTTTAAGGTACCCCATAGCGATTTGAATAAGCCCGGTTAACAAGGTTGCCGCCAGCAAATACTGCAGACCATGCTCCTTAACAAGGGTCACCATCAATAGCGCCATGGCGCCAGTCGCAGCAGATATCATTCCTGGCCTTCCGCCAACAAAGGCAGTAATTGCAGCAATACAAAAAGACGCATAGAGACCGACTTTAGGATCTACGCCAGCAATAATCGAAAACGCGATAGCTTCTGGTATTAAAGCTAAAGCAACGACCAATCCGGCCAGTACGTCACCTCGAATATTGCCAAACCAGTCTTGTTTTGTTGAATGAAGTAACATAAGAAACCTAGGTAATAAATTTGAGAATGCTTTAAAAATAGCACTTTTGCTGCAATAACGCGGTTTTAATCCACATATATAGCATCAATCGTTAAGAGGACGCGGATTCTACCTAACTAGCCTGATAGATACAAACGGTTTGGCTGGTAATCAAATGGACTCACTATTCCGCTAACCTTGAGGTGCTAATAAACCATTAAAAAGACAGATGTTTTTTAATTTTGAAACTATACTTTATCTAATTACGGCCACAGTCCCGTACCAGTAAAGTCAATAAGAAGAAACAACTATGTCAGATCGTCTTAAAGCCATCAAAAATGCCGGAATAAAATCTCGCCAAGCGATGATATGGCTCCGTGATCACCAGATGCCATCAGACCCAATCTGTTATACCATCGCCTATGAATATTTAAACGGCGATCGGCCGACTCTGAAAAACAAATTCGATCAACTTAACGCTGATGATGACGATTACTTATTACAGATTCAACAGGTATACCAAGAGTGTATTATTAGCCAAGATTTTAAAGAATTAGCGATGAGTGAAGCCACCAAACCACAATACGTCAATGATATTTTAATGTTACTGCTAAAATCACAACGAGAAAGCGGGGAAAGTGGAAACTCCAGCCAGACTGAGCCACCTAAGAGCACTAATCAGAAAGACTACCAAGCCACCATAAAACAGGGAGAAAAAGACAAGTTGACCGGTGCTTGCGAACTATCTGTATTTAAGAAGGCCGTTAATGAAGCGACTCAAGATAAAAACAACCTGCCATCAAGCTTGTTAATAATCGATGTCGATCGCTTTAAGAATTTCAACGATAGTAACGGCAAAATGATGGGAGACGCTGTGCTAAAAAATTTAGTCAAAACCTTAAATAACAATATAAAAGACTGCGATTTTACCGGCAGGTTGGAATCTGACCAATTTTTGGTCTTTCTTGTTGGAACAACGATAGCTGAGGGCATGGCGTTAGCGGACAAAATTCGGCAAGTGATTTCTACCATTGTACTAAAGAAAAAACATAGTGACTTAGCATTAAAAGTAACAGTATCAATTGGCGCCACTGAAGTTTCGGCTGTTAGTGATTTTGAAGAGCCACTTGGAAAAGCCAGCAATGCATTAAAACGTTCGAAAGAACTAGGAAAAAACTGTGTTAATCAAGAAATCTAGTAGGACATTGGTGCGCCCATTGACGAGCAATAGTAACATCAGCAATGATACTGGTTATTGCAACGCAAAGATTAATCGGTTACCTAAGGAATAGAAATGCTAACTTGGCAATCTTTCTTAGAGCAGCAAATGCAACTGGACTCTTTAAAAGAGACTATGGCGTTCATTGAGCAACAGAGGGCGGCAGGAAAAGTAATTTATCCAAAAAGCTCCGATGTTTTTGCAGCTTTCGAACACACGCCACTTGAAAGTATAAAAGTAGTCATTTTGGGTCAAGATCCCTACCACGGACCTAACCAAGCTAACGGGCTCAGTTTTTCGGTATCCAAAGGGGTCAAGATACCACCGTCACTGCTAAATATTTTTAAAGAGTTAGAAAATGAATATGACGACTTTATAAGGCCGAAACATGGCAACCTTCAAACCTGGGCTCGGCAAGGTGTACTTTTACTAAATACTGTTCTTACCGTTGAACAGGGGCATGCCCATTCCCATAAGAACTTGGCGTGGGAAGCATTTACCGATGAGGTCATTAAAACCATTGACCATGAGCGAGACGGTATTATATTTCTGTTGTGGGGAGCCCATGCTCAGAAAAAGGGAAAAATAATCGATCGACAAAAACATTTTGTGCTGAAAGCTCCTCACCCATCGCCGCTTTCGGCACATAGAGGTTTTTTTGGCTGTAATCATTTTGCTGAAACTAATGAATTGTTGCGCAAACAAGAAAGAAGTATGATCAACTGGAAAATAATAGACTGAATCATGTTCAAAAAATATCTTAAACAGCTATTCATTTCATTAACGGTAATTATTTTTTCTATCACCGTTTCAGCTAATGAAAAAGTGGTCCTTCAATTAAAATGGGAACACCAGTTTCAATTTGCTGGCTATTATGCTGCACTTTGGCAGGGTTATTACGAAGATGAAGGCTTAAATGTTGAAATTCGGTCTGCTATTACCCCAGACAAGAAAATAATCAAACCCATAGAAGAAGTAAGCAACGGACAAGCACAATTTTCTATTGGCTCGTTAGATATACTGTTATCCAACGCGAGAGGCAATGAGCCGGGCCACATTCAATCTGGAAGTGCACCACACTCTTTTCTGAAGACTTCGTAGGGTGTTTGATAATTTAAACACTTTCGAGGTCGGTTGTTCAACAGCTTTTCTATTTTATTAATGAGACTCGATGTAATATTTTTGAAGTCGGTTCCTTTAGGAATAAACCGCCTGATAAGGCCGTTAACTTGCTCGACACTACCTTTTTCCCAACTATGGTAAGGCTCACAAAAGTACGACTTTGACTTCAGCTGTTGATTGGTTTTCTCGTGTAACACATTCTCACTGCCGTTATCATAAGTGATTGAAATAACCGCCTTGCGTTTATATTTTTTTAAGCGCCTCACGATGGTTTGATGATTCACATTAGCCGTTTTATTTTTCATTAAACTAATGTGAGTTAAACGAGTTTTCCGTTCAACTAAAACATTAAGAGCAAGCTTCCGACAACTGGAGATGACTGAGTCAGTCTCCCAGTGACCAAAGCGTATTCTTTGATCGGCGTTCTTCGGCCGGTTATGAACGGAGACTCTATTTTTAATACGGTTAGGCTTTTTACGATAAGGATATTT
>CAJQOL010000171.1 GCA_905479925.1 uncultured Kangiellaceae bacterium
GTGGTCGTAATAACAACGGTCGCATAACAACTCGTCATATTGGTGGTGGACATAAGCAACATTACCGAATGATCGATTTCAAAAGAAATAAAGATGGTATCCCTGCAACAGTTGAGCGTTTGGAATATGATCCAAACCGAAGTGCAAACATTGCATTAGTTCTGTACGCAGATGGTGAGCGACGTTATGTCATAGCGCCAAAGGGTATGAAAGCTGGAGACAAAATCCAGTCAGGTCAAGATGCTCCTATCAAATCAGGAAACACCTTACCTTTGAGAAACATTCCAGTAGGTACAACAGTACATTGTGTAGAAATGAAGCCTGGTAAAGGCGCTCAAATCTCTCGAAGTGCTGGTACTTATGTCCAATTGATTGCTCGCGATGGTTCTTATGCAACTCTACGTTTACGTAGTGGTGAAATGCGTAAGGTTTTAGCCGAATGTCGTGCAACAGTTGGGGAAGTTGGTAACGCAGAACATATGCTACGTTCACTCGGTAAAGCGGGTGCAACAAGATGGCGTGGCGTACGACCTACTGTTCGAGGCGTTGCTATGAACCCAGTCGACCATCCGCATGGCGGTGGTGAGGGAAGAACCTCAGGTGGTAGACACCCCGTATCTCCATGGGGAACGCCAACTAAGGGCAAGAAGACTCGTAGTAACAAACGCACAGACAAGTTAATTGTCCGTCGTCGTAATCGTAAATAGAGGATTAAATCGTGCCACGTTCACTTAAGAAAGGGCCATTTATCGATCTTCATCTTCTTAAGAAGATTGAAGACGCTGTGGCCTCAAATAGCCGAAAGCCGATTAAGACCTGGTCGCGCCGTTCAATGATTTCTCCGGAAATGGTTGGATTAACGATTGCCATTCATAATGGTCGTCAGCATGTACCAGTATCTGTCAGTGAAGACATGGTAGGACACAAGTTGGGTGAATTTGCTCCAACTCGTACTTACCGTGGACACATTGCCGACAAGAAAGCGAAGCGATAGGAGATAATGATGGAAACTCAAGCTGTTTTACGTCACGCAAGAATCTCTCCTCAAAAAGCTCGCTTAGTTGCGGATCAGGTGAGAGGAATGCCAGTAGAAAATGCGCTGAACTTATTAAAGTTTAGCAACAAAAAAGCTGCTGAATTGATTCAAAAAGTACTAAATTCTGCCATCGCGAATGCTGAGCATAACGATGGAGCAGATATTGATGAGCTTAAAGTATCAACAATTTTTGTTGATGCAGGTCCTACTTTAAAACGTATCAAAACACGTTCTAAAGGTCGAGCGGATCGTATGTTTAAGCGCTCTTGTCATATCACCGTTAAAGTATCGGACTAGGAGATTAACCATGGGTCAAAAAGTACATCCAACCGGTATTCGCCTAGGCATCGTTAAGAAGCATAACTCTGTATGGTATGCGGAACGCGGTCAATATGCGGATTTACTAGCTAGCGATATCGAAATTCGCGACTGGTTATTTAAAGAACTTTCAAGAGCTTCAGTATCAAAAATTGATATCGAACGCCCTGCGAAAGCTCTACGAGTTACAATTCATACGGCTCGTCCAGGGATTGTAATTGGTAAGAAAGGCGAAGATATTGAAAAACTTCGTAAAAAGATTGGAAAACTGGCTGGCGTTCAAACTCAAATTAACATTGAGCAAGTTCGTAAACCAGAATTAGATGCACAACTAGTTGCTGATGGCATTGCCTCACAATTAGAGCGTCGTGTTATGTTCCGTCGTGCTATGAAGCGCGCCGTTCAAAACACAATGCGAGTTGGAGCGGAAGGTATCAAGGTTCAAGTAGGTGGACGTTTAGGCGGGGCTGATATCGCTCGTGCAGAATGGTATAGAGAAGGTCGTGTACCTCTTCATACTTTACGTGCCGATATTGATTATGCAACTGCAGAAGCAAATACGACTTACGGAATTATTGGTGTTAAGGTCTGGATTTTCAAAGGTGAAATTTATGGCGATCAGCCACAAGTTGTAGCCGAAGATAAGCCAAAGAAAAGACCTTCCCGAGCTAAGAAGAAGTAGGGGAAAAGACCATGTTACAACCAAAAAGAACGAAATTTCGTAAACAACACAAGATGCGCAACCGCGGTGTTGTTGAGCATAAAGTTAGCTTCGGTGAGTACGGACTTAAGTCTGCTGACCGTGGTCGAATGACTGCTCGACAAATTGAAGCGGCTCGTCGTGCAATGACTCGTCATATGCGTCGTCAAGGTAAAGTTTACATCAGAGTTTTTCCAGACAAGCCAATTACCAAGAAACCTTTAGAAGTTCGTATGGGTAAAGGTAAAGGTAGTGTGGAATATTGGGTCGCACAAATTCAACCGGGACGTATGTTGTTCGAAGTTGAAGGTGTGCCAGAAGACTTAGCAAGAGAAGCGTTCGACCTAGCTGCAGCTAAGCTTTCTATCAAGACAACTTTTGTAAAGCGGACGGTAATGTAATGATTGCTTCAGAGTTGAAAGAAAAGAGTGTTGATGAACTTCAGGCTGAGCTTGTTGAATTACGTAAAGAGCAATTTAATTTACGTATGCAACGTGCAACAGCACAAACTGAGCAGACTCACACGTTGAAGAATGTACGTCGTGATATCGCGCGTGTTAAAACAGTTTTGAACCAAAAGAACAAGACTGTTTCGGAAGGAGCAGCCTAATGAGTGAGCAAAAAGTAATCAAGCGTACTCTGACTGGTAAAGTCACCAGTGACAAAATGGATAAAACCATTACTGTTAAAATTGAACGCCAAGTAAAACATCCACTTTATGGTAAGTTTATAAAGCGTTCGACAAAAGTACATGCTCATGATGAAAATAATGAGTGCAAAATAGGCGATACAGTCACAGTTGCAGAAAGCAGACCGCTTTCAAAAAGCAAATCGTGGATGTTAGTTGAGGTTGTTGAAAAAGCTTAAATAATGCGCCTAAATATTTAGGTGTTTTATGTTAGCTGAATCAATTAAATGATGGTATACTCCCGCGTCTTTTGGCCAGCGCACTCAAAATGTGCTGGGATTTATGTGGGAAAAGTTGGAGAAAACCAATGATCCAAATGCAATCAACACTTGATGTTGCCGATAATAGCGGTGCACGTCGAGTTCAGTGTATTAAGGTTCTTGGAGGCTCACATCGCCGATACGCAAGAATTGGTGACGTGATCAAGGTCAGTGTAAAAGAAGCTATTCCTCGCGGTAAAGCGAAGAAAGGTGACGTAATGAACGCTGTCGTTGTTAGAACTCGTAAAGGTGTGCGTCGTCCGGATGGATCTTTGATCCGTTTTGATGGAAATGCAGCAGTTCTTCTAAATGCTAACTTACAGCCTATAGGAACACGTATTTTTGGACCTGTTACACGCGAATTGCGTGGCGACAAGTTCATGAAGATTGTTTCTTTAGCGCCAGAAGTTCTTTAAGGAGACAAGTACTATGCAAAAACTAAGAACCGGTGATGAAGTAGTTGTGTTGACAGGTAAAAGTAATGGTCAACGCGGAAAGATTACTAAAATTATCACAGAAAAAGGCCGAGTTGTTGTTGAAGGTACTAACATGATGAAAAAGCATGTTAAGCCTAATCCTCAAGCCGGTGTCCAAGGCGGAATCGTAGAAATGGAAGCTGCTATGGATATTTCAAATGTTGCAATTTTTAATGCTAAAACCGGCAAAGCCGACAAAGTTAGCATTAAGGTGCAAGAAGATGGCAAGCGTGTTCGAATTTTTAAATCGAACGGCGAGCTAGTAGACTAATTTATTGACGATTAAGTCGTCTTTAAACTATAGGTGTATAAAATGGCGAAACTGCAAGACTACTACAAGAGTGATGTTGTCAAAGCTTTAACTGAAAAGTTTGACTACAAGTCTGTCATGCAAGTCCCTAAGATAACCAAGATCACATTGAATATGGGTCTGGGTGAAGCTGTTGGGGATAAAAAAGTTCTAGAGAACGCATGCAATGACTTAACAGCTATCTCAGGCCAAAAGCCTGTCGTAACGAAAGCGCGTAAATCAATCGCGGGCTTTAAAATTCGCGACGACTATCCTATTGGCGCTAAGGTAACATTACGCGGCGAGCGTATGTGGGAATTCATGGAACGTTTAGTTTCAATAGCTATTCCTCGTATTCGTGATTTCCGTGGACTTAACCCAAAGTCGTTTGATGGTCGTGGAAACTATTCCATGGGCGTTAAAGAGCAAATTATCTTTCCTGAAATTGACTACGACAAAGTAGACAAAATTCGTGGTATGGATATTACTATTACGACTTCTGCGACAACAGATGAAGAAGGCCGCGAATTATTAAACGCTTTCCGATTCCCAATTAAAGGGGCATAACAATGGCTAAAGTATCAATGGTACAGCGCGAGAAGAAGCGCACTAAGCTTGTTGCTAAGTACGCTGCAAAACGTGCTGAATTGAAAGCGACAGTTGTAGACCTCAACAAAAGTGACGAAGAACGTTGGGAGGCACAAGTTGCCTTACAAAAGTTACCGCGTGACGCAAGTCCGGTACGTCGACGTAATCGTTGTAATATCACTGGTCGTCCTCATGGCTACTTACGTAAATTCGGTTTAAGCCGTAATAAATTACGTGAGCATGCAATGGCAGGCGATGTTCCTGGTTTAGTTAAAGCTAGCTGGTAATTGTTGGGAGATTTAATATGAGCATGCAAGATCCAATTGCTGATATGCTGACGAGGATCCGTAATGGACAATCAGCAGGCAAAAAAGTTGTATCAATGCCTTCATCTAAGGTAAAACTTTCAATCGCTAATGTATTGAAAGAAGAAGGTTACATTACTGATATCACTAAGCAAGAAAACGACGGAAAACCAGAACTTTCTATCGAGCTTAAGTATCACCAAGGGCGTCCGGTTATTGACATGATTAAACGTGTTAGTAAGCCAAGCCTACGTATTTACAAACGATCTAATGAGCTACCTCGTGTACTTGACGGTTTAGGTATTGCTATAGTTTCAACTTCTCGCGGAGTTATGACTGACAGAGCAGCACGTAAAACGGGTCACGGCGGCGAAGTTCTCTGTATAGTTTCTTAAGGAGAGCGAATATGTCAAGAGTAGCAAAAAATCCTGTAGTACTTCCTTCTGGCGTAACCGTTGACGTTAAAGATCAATTGGTTTCAGTGAAAGGCGGTAAAGGTAGCTTGCAGCAAGAAGTTCATTCTGCTGTTGAAGTTAAAGTTGAAGATAACCAAATTGTGTTCACACAGAAAGAAGGCGCCGATAATGCTAATGCATTAGCCGGAACAATGCGTTCTTTAGTTAATAACATGGTTCAAGGTGTTGCTAACGGTTTTGAAAAGAAGCTTCAGTTAGTGGGTGTTGGTTATCGTGCCAAAGCCGCTGGCAAGTCACTAGACTTAACCCTTGGTTTCTCCCATCCTGTCATTTTTGATATTCCTGAAGGGATCACTATTGAAACACCAACAAATACTGAAGTTATCGTCAAAGGCGTTGACAAGCAGTTGGTTGGTCAAGTGGCAGCTAACATTCGAGCTTATCGTCCACCAGAGCCTTACAAAGGTAAAGGTGTGAAATACGCGGATGAAGTTATTCGTCGTAAAGAAGCTAAGAAAAAGTAGGGTATCGTAATGGATAAAAAACAAGCTAGAATTCGTCGCGCTACTAAAAGCCGCGCGAAAATGAAAGAGCTAGGTGTTACGCGATTAGTTATTAATCGCACACCTCGCCATATTTATGCTCAAGTTGTTTCTGCAGACAACGGTAAAGTTTTGGCAGCAGCTTCAAGCGTTGAAAAAGACGTTAAAGCGGCAAACAAAGCGACAGGAAACGTAGAGTCAGCAAAAGCTGTTGGTTCTTTGATTGCTGAAAGAGCAACTAAGGCAGGCGTATCAAGTGTTGCATTTGATCGCTCTGGATTCAAATATCACGGTCGTGTAAAAGCATTAGCAGATGCTGCTCGCGAAAGTGGACTCCAGTTCTAGAGGTGAAATGATGGCTAGACAAGAAGCAAATAATAATGACGGCTTGGTCGAAAAGTTAGTCAACGTCAACCGAGTAGCTAAAG
>CAJQOL010000172.1 GCA_905479925.1 uncultured Kangiellaceae bacterium
TGAACTGGCCTTTTTCAACTTGTTCGACAAGTGACAGTTTAAAAGCCAATGAATAATCTTTCTGAGAGCGTCTTTTCTCTGTGATCGTAGGGTAATCCATAATAAGTCTCCAAAGTGTCAACTTATTTCAGGACGGGACAACAAGCAAAAAAAAGCCTACCGGGGTGGTAGGCCAAAAGTGCCATGCAAAAGCGTTTTAAAATTGCCGAGAGTTATCTGCTAAATCCCAACAAATGGTTTGAGGTTTTTTAACAAAACCGCGATACGATCATACTACTACTCCGAAGACTCTAGCTTTCTCTGTTGCTGCGGAGTGGTTTTTAAAATTGAGTCATTTGACTCTGCCGTTCCTATTGCAGATTTAAATTTCTGGAATGTTCTTCCTGCTAGCCAAGCCATATCACTTTTGTAGCGCGTAAAATATTTTCTAAGGTCTTCGAGTATCATATAGTTAACCGGTATTAAAAATAGAGTAATGACAGTTGCAAATAAAATCCCAAAGCCAAGGCTTACAGCCATTGGAATTAAAAATTGCGCTTGTGTAGATTTTTCAAATAATAAGGGCATCAAACCTGCAAAGGTGGTTATTGAGGTGAGAATCACTGGTCTGAATCGGCGACCGCCAGCAGCATAAACGGCATCAAAAAGCTTAGCTCCCTGCAGTCTTTTGCGATTGATAAAATCCACCAGAACTAGTGAGTCATTTACCACCACACCGGATAAAGCCAGAATTCCCATCATGCTAAGAAGTGTTAAATCCATTCCCATTATCCAGTGCCCTATAACCGCACCGACAACACCAAATGGAATTACCGTCATAACAACAATTGGCTGCAGGTATGAGCGGAATGGGATTGCTAACAGAATATAAATGACCATTAGTAGTCCATATAGACCGTATTTAAGTCCTTCTGAAGACTCTCGCTGGTCTCTTGCTTCTCCGGCCATTTCATAACTAGTGCTTGGAAACGCTAGTACGGCTTCCCTTAAGAATTCGCCAACGTCGCTTTGAACCGTTGATAAATTACCAGCCTGCTTATCAAAGTCAGCGGTAACGGATAGCGTCCGTTGTCTATCAACTCTTAAGATAGTTGAGGGACTAATGCCTGGTTGAATATTGGCTACCTGCCATAGCGGAACTTCTAGTCCGGATCTAACTTGAACCATCATTTGTTCAAGGGTTTCAATAGACTGTCGAGCCTCAAGTGGATAACGAACCATTACTCGGACTTCTTCACGTCCTCGTTGAATTCGTTGCACCTCAAAGCCAAACACCGCTTGGCGAACTTGTCTGGCAACCGTATTAAGATTTAGTCCAAGTAGCGTTGCTTCAGGCTTTAATGTTAACTGTAGTTCTTCCTTTCCGTCTGACATTGAATCTTCGATATCAGACACTGCTTGATATTCAGCTAATTTTTGCTTTAATAATTCCGAAAGGGCGGTTAATTGTTCGGTGTCTTTACCGCGAAGTTCAATGTTAATGGGTGAACGGTTCCAGCCTATTTCCGCGCGATAGTTCAATTGTTCGGCTCCGGCAACCTGCCCGACGAGCTTTCGCCATTCATTGACTAACTCACGACTACTAATGTTCAAGCTGCGCGATTCTGGCGGTGTTACTTCCACTCGAACCCTACCGACACTGGCGTTTCTTCCACCGCTAATAGAGTAAATATCACGTATCACAGATTCGCCGGTTTCGGGATCAATATACTTTCTTTTCAGAACCTGTGCCTGTTTTGTCATATGTCTAACAATACTATCGGTACTCTCAAATGCGGTACCGGTCGGCATAGTTAGTGTCGCAGTAGCAATTTCACTTTGCACTCTTGGGAACCAGACAAACTTTGTTTGGCCGCTAGCAATAGCTCCGAAGATTGTTATTAGAATTGCAAACATTAGCGTCCAAGCTGCGTAACGCCATCGGATCGCAAACTCTAAGGCTGGTTGATAATAGTTTTTGATGAAAGTTTCCAACGAACGGGATATTCCCATTTGTATTTTAGTCAAACCAGTGTTACTCGCTTTTCGAGGTTTGACATGCTTTAGGTGAGCAGGCAAAACTAATTTTGATTCGATTAAGCTGAACAGTAATACCGGGATGATGATATAGGGAATACTTTGGTACCAACTGCCTCGACCATCTAAAAATGCCAGCGGTAGAAATGCTGCTACGGTCGTTAGAATTCCAAAGGTCACAGGAACGGCGACCTCTTGAGTTCCTTGAATTGCGGCGTTTAACGGATCTTTGCCTTCGCGCATATGAGCATAGACATTTTCGCCTGTGACAATGGCGTCGTCGACCACTATCCCTAGAACCAAAATAAATGCAAACAAACTCATTAAATTAAGGGATATACCAAACACCGGCATTAATAAGAAAGCGCCCATAAAACACATTGGGATACCTAAGCAAACCCAAAACGCCACTGCTGGTCTAAGGAAAAGTGCGAGTAAAATAATGACCAGTAACGCGCCTTGCCAAGCACTCTGGCTCAAGGTGGCTAACCGCGCCTTAATTGCTTTGCTTCTGTCACGCCAATAAGTAATTTCAAGTCCGCTAGGAAGCTGTCCTTCTTTTGCTAGGATATAATCTTTCACCGCTGTCGTAACATCAATAATACTTTGACTGCCTGTTCTAAACACTTCAATCTCAACTGCTGGTACTCCGTTGAATCGAGTTCTTAACGGTGTTTCTTCAAAAGCATCTTTCAAATTGGCAATGTCGCCAAGTCGAATCAGTGAGCCGTCCTGACTGGTAACGATTGGAATTTGCGCATAGTCACTTGCACGATAAGCTTGACCTAGACTTCTTACAAATATTTCCCCACCTTCAGTTTTAAGATTTCCAGCGGATATATCCCTTGAGTTATTGCGTAAAGCGGTTGCTACTTGCTCTAATGTGATATCGTATTTTCTAAGTGACCATTCGGGTATTTCAATACTTATTTCGTACTGAAGACTATTATCAACCGTCGCTTGGCTAACGTTGGGAAGTGCGACTAATTCGTCTCTAATATCTTCTGCAATGCGTCTTAAAGTGACCGCGTCATAATCGCCATATAACATTACGCCAATTGCTTCAAATTGACGCTGAGGTGAAGTGACTAAGGGTTGTTCAGCTTCAGCCGGGAAGTTGTTAATGGCATCAACTCTTACTTTTATCAAATCAAGCAAGTCTTGAACTTGGTAACCATCCTGCACTTCAACAGTAACTCGAGAGCTACCTTCGCTAGAGTTGGAGGTAATTTGTCTTATGCCGTCGAGATCCTGAAGTGCCTCTTCTATCCTAATGGTAAGACCTTCTTCAACTTCTTCCGGGGAAGCACCAGGTAACACCATGTTTACCCGTACGGTATTTATTTCAAACTCCGGGAAAAGATCGACAGGGATTTTGTTTTTTAAGGTGTATAACCCTGCAATAACAATTGAAACCATGAGTATATTGGCGGCAACGTCGTTGCGAGCAAACCAAGCGATTAATTTGTGCATCCTATAACTCCCTAATTAGTCTTTGTTATTAAACGTTGTAGACTGAGGGATTGCAGACTGATTAATACCTTGTCCGCCCGATTGGTTTTTATTTTCTTTTTGAGCTGTTTTTTGAGTTTGTCTTTGAGCGGATTGATCTTCGCTGATTGACTTTACTCGAGTACCATTAACGAGGTTTGCCGTTGGTGTTAAAATGAGTAAATCGTTTTCATTGAGCGCCGGTAGTGTTGGTTGGTTTTGAGACCGCTTATTGCCATAGGAATCACTACTGAAGGAATCATTACCATAACGTGCAACCTGACTCATTGATGTGCTGGCAACAATGACCGAGTCGCTATCGGTCCATAGTGGTATTATTTTACGCTTTTGTAATAAACCTTCTTCAGCAATGGCTATAAAATTATCTTGGGTTACGGCCCGGCGAGGGATTACATAAACTTGTTCTAATTGGCTACCCTCAATCTTCGCGCGCAGGAACTGACCGACTCTTAAGCCTGGACGCAGTTGGTTTGAATCAAATGGGTTTTTTATTCGAGCAACTAAGTAGAGCATTCTAGTTTCTGAATCAAAAGCGCCTTCACTTCTCACTAGTTCCGCAGTCCATTGGTAAGTCGTTCTTCCTAACTCAGCTTCAAGACGTACCTTGGGAAAACTGACTAACGCAGTATTGCTATCGGTGGCATTTTCATAACTACCAGATGCTGGAAGTGCAATATTATCCAGATCAATGGCTTTGATTGGTAAGCGAATTTCCATTTCAGCGATTGAGTATATCTCTGCGATTGCTTGAGAAGGGTTAACAACTTGCCCTAAATCAACCATTTGGCGAAGTACCTTTCCATCAAAAGGAGCTCTAATTTGAGTACGTTCTAAATCTAGTCGAGCTCTCGCCAACCTTGCTTGCGAAGCTTTTAAGGAAGCCTCTGCAGCGGCGACCTGTGGTTTTCTAAGCGCAAGTTCTTTTGCCGCCGGATTTCCAGGTCGTATATTCCAGTCTTTTTCCGCTAATTCAGCTTGTGCTGTTTCTTGAGCAAACTTAAATTTCGCATCGGCCACCGCGGCTATGGCAACTTGTACCTCTATTTCGTAATCTCTAGAGTCTAGTCGGACTAAAAGTTCGCCACGTTTAAATGAGGAACCGGCTCGAATATTAGGTGAGACTTCAATAACACGTGCATTAACATCAGAAACAAGGTTGGTTTGGGTAAGCGGTTCCGCAATACCATAAGAATCGATCCAGACGTCGTAATTTTCAGGTTGTAGTTTTGTTGTTTCCACGCCTACTGAGGGGGCTGGTCGGCTTCCGTATTTTCTAGCCTCTGGTTTGGAAGCAAACATCCCTCCAATGACGCTAAAACCGATTAAAAGAATAGCGAGACTAACCAGTAAATGGACAATCCAAGAAACCGGCTTATTGCGGTTAACTTGCTCGGTATTTTCGAGTAATTGGTCTTTTTTTAGATCTTCCATTGCTTTGTCTCTTATTGTCATTATCAAGATACGCCATTAATACCAATTGCGGTTGTTGCTCAAACTGATTGTTTTTAAAGCAACTTTTTTGAATATCGTGTTACGCATCGGCTACTTGAGCGGTTACATTGTTACTTATACGAGAGTTGAAGCTAATTGGAGCAAAAGTATTGGAGAAGAAAATATTGGAGAAGAAAGTATTGCCAATAACCTTGCTATACCGATCCCACCTGAAGTATGCATCTTGAGGTGGGATGGGTATACACTTGACCTCTCAGTTGTTTTTGGCGTGACAGTTATTGAAGACTTCTTTATTTGAGTTATGCCTGATAAATTTGGCTAATTAGCTTAACTGGCTAGCTTAACTGATTAGCTTAACTGGTTCGGCTAGCCAGACGCTCGACTAGCCTTAGCTTGTTTGGTTAGAGTTTCAGGCCCTTTGACCTGAATAATCAACAGATGTAGGGGCGAAACGACTTGATAAATAGATCGCGTTTTCAGTTTTGTTTAACTTATTCAACAGGTTATGGCGGCTATTATCTGATAGGTTGATATGACCTAGTTTTCGGTTAGGCTTGTGAGTTTTGTTATACATATGCAACTTTCCTTCTGACGGAACTTCAAATGACTCATTAGCATCTGTGCCTAGAATGTTAACCATACCAGCAAAACCGTTAAGTTCGGTTGACCCTATAGCCATACCTAAAATTGCTCGTATGTGGTTTTCAAACTGACTTGTCAGCATAGAATTATCGGTCCAGTGGCCACTGTTGTGCACGCGCGGAGCTAGTTCATTAACCACGAATCCGTCGGGCAAAATAAATAATTCCATGGCCATAACTCCGACGTATTGCCATTTATGAAAAAGCTGGGTTAAGCTTTCTTCTATCTCACGTTTTACAGATTCGTCAATATGGTCATCCGGTGCTATAGACGCCCTGAGAATGCCGTTTTCATGATGTTTTTCGGTTAAAGGATAGAACTTAATTTCTCCAGTTGCGGAACGCACACCAATTAGTGATGTTTCTTTGATAAAGTCAATTTTTGGCTCGACGATCCAATTAATCGTGGTGGTATTTTCAAGCAATTGGTCGAGTTGTTTCTGGTCATGAATTTGCCATTGATTTTTGCCATCATAACCTTGTTCAAGGGACTTAATGACGATTGGGAAATTGAACAATTCAATTGCCCTTTCCAGGGTGTCTCGGTTAGTTACTGAGAACCAGGGTGTTGATGGAATTTTTAATTTGTTTAAGGCAAGTTTTTCTTTCAAACGGTTCTGACAGGTTGCCACACTTTCAGGGCTGGGGTGAACTTTGACCTTCATTGAAAGTTCAAGTAGCAAATGTGCATCAACGTCTTCTCTCTCAACGGTTATTACCTCAGGGTGCCCCATTGCTTGAAGTAAACCGCTGGTCGAAATATTCTCATGCCATTGAATAACTGGTCCTAGTTCTTCAACGCAGCTTGTAGATTCATCACCTATAGCTACAAAAGAAAACCGGATACCCATGGACTTACCTGCAAGGGCCATTAATCGTGCTAACTGTCCGCATCCAATAATTCCTATATGCATTATTTGATCTCCTCTGACACGTTTTGAGTTTGATTTTCACGCCAGTTTTTCAAGCGCTGGTTAAGTTGCGAGTCCTGCAACGATAGAATTTGTGCAGCCATTAGTGCGCCATTGAAAGCTCCGGCGCCACCAATAGCTTGGGTTGCGACGCAAACACCTCTTGGCATTTGCACAATAGATAGCAAGCTATCCATACCGTTGAGGGCTTTGCTTTGAACAGGTATTGCTATAACGGGGACAATAGTCATTGCAGCAACCATACCGGGAAGGTGCGCTGCTCCACCCGCACCAGCGATGACTGCTTTGATCCCTCGTTGCTCCGCAGAGCGAGAAAATTCGACCAGGCGATCGGGCGTTCGATGAGCTGAAACAACCTTCGCTTCGTAAGGTATTTCAAGCTCGTCAAGTAGGCTAGCGGCTTCCTGCATCGTTGCCCAATCCGATTGTGACCCCATAATAATGCTGACTAAAGGTTGTGACATGTTTCTCTCCTACGCCGTTAAAATTGGTTTGATTCAAATTACTTTTTGCTAAATTGGTTTCTGCTAAGTTAGTTTCTGTTAAATCAGTTTTCGCTAAATAAATCCGCTTGCAGCTTTACGCAAGCACCCTTACAAATTTCTATTAGTTGATACTGGCTAAAAAAATGGTTTCAACCATTGGGCTATCACCCAATAAAGGGGAATACCCGCGACAATATTAAACGGGAATGTCACCCCTAACGATGTGGTTAATCCAAGCGAGTTATTGGCGTTTGGAAGCATTGTTCTCATCGCTACCGGAACCGCTATATATGAAGCGCTTGCACTTAAAACAATAGTTAAAAATATACCGCCGATTGAAAACCCAAGGGATGCACCTAACAGACCGCCTATCGCACCGTTAACCAATGGCATCATCACTCCAAAAGCAATAAGAAATACCCCATTATTTTTTAAGTCCTTGAACTTGTCCGCTGCAGTTATTCCCATTTCAAGGAGAAATATGGCTAGCACTCCGTAAAATAAATCACTGAATAGCGGCATCACTTTGAAAGTTTGTTGGCTGGCTATAAAACCAATTAATAATCCACCAAATAACAACACCATACTTTGGTTGCCAATAATCTCCTTACCCCATGCTTTTAGATTGACCGACTGCTGCTTGTCTTTTGCAAGCAATACTCCGATTATCATCGCAGGGAATTCTAGTAGTACGACAAATAGAGGAAAGTAGGCTTCATAGGCGATATTTTGTGATTCTAAAAGGGCGACGGCAACTGCGTAGGTTCCGATGCTAACTGAACCAAAGTGCGCGGAAAGCGATGCGGCGTCGAGTTTGGAAAACTCTCCAACTCGGTTTAAAACGGGAAAGGCTATTAGGGGAAAAATGATACCAAGGGACATGATTAGTAAAGACTGAATCAACAAATCAAATGATACATGTTCCGCTAGTGCCATTCCGCCTTTAAGACCAATCGCCAGCATTAAAAATATGCTGATGCCTTGATACATGCCTTTTGGCAGTTTTAGGTCTGAGCCTGCCAGTTTGGCGCCAATACCTAAAACGAAAAATAGAATCATCACATCTAGTTGCATGGTTTAAATATCTCGCTTCGTTTAATCATGTGGTAATACTGATATAGCGGAAAAACAATCTCAAAAGCCTAATGATTTGCGGCAATGGCTAAGCGTTTCTTTTTGACCGACGCTAGGCTCAGTGTGGTTAGCATTAGTCCAATGCCAACGTAAACCCAAGAGCTCGCTATTAGTTGATTGGTCAATACGCCGATCGCAATAAAAATGCAGCCGACTAGAAAACAAAATGTAAATTTTAAGTTGTTCATTTAATACCCTCTGTTTGAGCAGGTGGTTAATATTTGCTCAGT
>CAJQOL010000173.1 GCA_905479925.1 uncultured Kangiellaceae bacterium
TGTTCTTGTTCTTGTTCTTGTTCTTAGTCTTGGTCTTAGCCATAGTCTTAACTTTAGTCTTTACCTTTACTCGAAATCTGCTTGACGCAAAAGCTTAGAGACTAAGATAAGAGGCAACCCCTCTAAACTTGTTGGGTCATCGCTTAGCACTTTTTCAAACAAGGTAATCCCTAGCCCTTCCACCTTAAAGCTGCCGGCACAATCATATGGTTTTTCAAGGGAAAGGTATTTTTCAATTTCAGTTGGCAAGAGCTCGCGAAAATAAACTTCAACTTTACTTAATTCTACTTGGTGAAATTTTGCGTGGTCTCCGATTAATGCCACCGCGGTTAGAAAAGTGACCTTTTTGCCAGAGCATCGGGTTAATTGGTTAATCGCGTTCTTTAAACTTCCCGGCTTTCCAATAACTTCATTATCCAACACTGCAAGTTGATCTGAGCCAATCACCAAAGAGCGTGGATTATCATTAGCGACCTTTTGAACTTTTTCAACGGCTAAACGCCTTACCATGGATTCCGGTGATTCGTTGCTTAGTTGCTTTTCGTTAATATTAGGGCTGGATGTCTCAAATTCGATGTTTAAACGTTGCAGCAAGGCCTTCCTGTAATTTGAAGAGGAAGCCAATATTAACGGTCCCATTATTCCATTTCCTCCTGTTGTGCCATCCATAAATCGTAATAATGGCGTTGTTCTTTTAAAAGTGTTTGGTGGTTACCTTGTTCGATAATATCGCCGTCTTTAATAACAATAATAGTATCGGCACTAATAATCGTTGATAGTCTATGTGCGATGATAATACTCGTGGTGGTCTTTGATATTTCCTTTATAGATTTAATTATTGATTGTTCAGACTGACTGTCTAAGGAAGATGTTGCCTCGTCGAATACCATTATTTTAGGGCGTTTGAGAATAGTACGTGCTATAGCTACCCGCTGCTTCTCGCCGCCCGATAGCTTAAGACCTCGCTCCCCAACTGTGGTTTGTACGCCATCTGGGAGCTTCGAAATGAACGATTGCAAATGCGCCATTTTGATTGCCTTATTAACGTCTTCGTCAGTGGCGTTTATTCTCCCATAGCGGATATTTTCTAAAATTGAATCATTAAAAAGAACGGTATCCTGTGGAACGATTCCAATCGCTTTACGAAGCGAATGCTGAGTAACGTCCTTTATATTTTGGCCATCAATGAGGATAGTTCCCGAAGAAGGGTCGTAAAAGCGAAACAATAGTTTAACCAGACTGGATTTTCCTGAACCGCTAGGACCAACAATAGCAATTGACTGACCGGCCTTAACTTTAAAGCTGATGTTCTTGAGAATTTCTCGATTTTTCTGATAACTAAAGCCTACTTGGTCGAATTCGACCTTACCTTCATTGACAACTAGAGCATGGGCACCGGCGGCATCTTTTATCTTGGGTTCAACTTGAGTTAGTTTGAACATCTGCTCAATATTAATTAGCGACATCTTTATTTCGCGATAGACAAAACCAAGGAAGTTCAACGGAACAAATAGCTGCATCATGACAACGTTTACGAATATAAAGTCACCATTGGTGAGTTCGTCATTTCTAACCCCATTGGCAGCAAGAAGTAGCATTAATGTCATAGCGGTACTTATGATTAGCGCTTGGCCACCGTTTAGGCTAAACAGTGTTAACCGATTTTTTCGGCGCGCACTTTCCCATAGAGCGAGCTCGTCGTCGTAGCGTTTAGCCTCAAATGTCTCGTTGGTATAGTATTTAACGGTTTCGTAATTTAGCAAACTATCAATAGCTCGCGAGCTGCTGTCTGAGTCTGCTTTATTAGCGGCTCTTAAAAAGCGGTTTCGCCAATTGGTTACTATTACTGAGAATAGGATATAAATAACAACTGAAAATAAGGTAACTAGCGCAAAAGCGGTTCCGTATTGAGTGAGTAGAATCCCAATAACCAAACAAATTTCAAATAGGGTAGGAACAATATTAAAGATCATAAAACGCATTAAAAAACTAATACCACTGGTGCCACGTTCAATATCGCGAGATAGGCCACCGGTTTTTCTATCTAGGTGAAAATCGAGATCAAGCGAATGCAGATGCTTAAAAACTTTATGGCCAACCCGCCTCATCGTTCGCTCTGTTACTCTTCCGAATAACATATCCCTTATTTCACCGAAAATTACGCTAGAAAACCTTAATAACCCATAACCGATAATTAAAAATACCGGAGTATAAAACCAAAAAATGTCCAGCCCCAGCAGTCCTTCACCTTGGTCAATATTTACTGAAGGGTCCTGTAAATCGACAACGGCTTTCATGACAAATGCTAAGCCAATGGTGGCGAGTTTTGCCCCGACAAGAAACAAAAGTGCAAATAATACTCGGCCCTTAAACTCTGAAAGGTATGGAATCAAGTTCTTCAACATCGTCCAATTTTCAAGTTGGTCTGTTTGCGAGGCTGTTTGAGGGCGCATTATTAAGGTCTTATAATTTGTTTAGGTTATTAAGAGCGTTAGTATAACCGTTCCGTCTGTTGGATGTGGGAGCATTCGTCTTATTATAGTTGTAATCAATAGCTAACCTGAGCTCAGGGTAAGGTAACCTTCCTTTAACGCTAATCTGGCGTCTTTTGCTGTCAGCCCACTTAATAAAAGCGACCTATTATTGCGCAAGCAATTGACGTTCAAGTTATCCAGCTAAATCCCCATCCTATTCGACTTGCTAAGGGGGTCAACAAATCTACTTTTTTTCGTCCTATCAATATCAGCGAGCTGATGATTATCTGTTAGAATGCGTGGAAATAAATACTCTTCAAAATTGGGCCCTGAAAATGGAACTAGACTTTAGACAAGAATACGAACGGTTTATCGATCAAGTAATTGAGCAAGAAATCGTATGGAACCTAATATCTGATGACGGTTTTGCGGTTTGTGAGTCCGCTGAGTTTGATGATGTTGAAGTTATGCCATTTTGGTCAAGTGAGCAAGAGGCCAAATTGGCCTGCGTAGATGATTGGTCTAAATATAAGGCGAACCCCATAGAAATTGATGAGTTTATTGACGCTTGGCTGCACGGTATGGATGAAGATGGGCTATATGTTGGCGTTAATTGGAGCGATGAGCTCGAAGGTGCTGAGGTTGAGCCGGTAATTATCATAGAGGACTTATTGGGGGAAGAATGAAAACCTTAGGTCTACTAGGTGGAATGAGTTGGGAAAGCACCGAAGCCTACTATCGTTTGCTTAATTTAGCGGTTAAACGCGATAAAGGGGGCTTACATTCGGCTAAGTTATTAATTCATAGCTTTGACTTTGCTGAAATCGAGCGGTTGCAAATGCAACAAAAATGGCCTGATTTAGCCTATATGCTGGTTGACGCCGCATGCGGCTTACAAAATGCAGGTGCTGATTTAATGATGATCGGTACCAACACAATGCATAAAGTTGCGGATTCGATTCAGCAGGCTATAGATATACCTTTATTACACATTGGGGATGCAACGGCCCAAGCTATTATGGCAGCTGGCTACAATAAAGTCGGGTTGTTAGGGACTCGCTTTACTATGGAAGAAGACTTTTACCGTCGACGAATTGAAGAGCAGTATGCCATTGAAACCATGATTCCTGGTTCCGCCGAACGAATGGAAGTTAACCGCATTATTTACCAAGAGCTGTGCAAAGGCAATATTTCGACGGATTCTAGAGATATTATGATTAATGCAATTCAACAACTTGTTTCTCGAGGTGCTCAAGGAATCATTTTGGGTTGCACTGAGATTGGCCTGTTGGTAAAACCGCAGGATGTTGACGTGACGTTATTTGATACAACGGCTTTACATGCAGAGTTTGCGGTGAAAGCCGCTATTAATTAGACCAATAATCCGTCTAAGCGCAATTAATCGATTGTTTTTAACGATAAATTTTGCGTTTTGTAGAGCTTTTGGGTAGAATCGCGCGCCTATGATAGATGTAAGGTAGAAAATGCTTTGAAAACCTTAATTCAGCCAAGAAAACTAGCGAATAAAGGTGGGCAATTAAGCTATCACTGGAAAATTTCAGATTTTGAAAGGTTGGACGGTTTATTGTATTCCAACCAGGGTTCAATCAACGCTGAACTGACAGGTAGAACTGACGATCGCCATCGTAGTTTAGTGGAAACCACTATAAAGGCTAACGTCCAGTTACAGTGTCAAACAACGTTTGAGCCTATAGATTATACAATTGATACTAAAGTTATTTATTGTTCTGTTATAAGTGAAGAACAAATAGCTAATCTAGATGATGAATATGAGCCACTATTGGTAGAAGATGGTGCGGTCGATATAAAGCGGGTTATAGAAGACGAGTTGATATTGTCTTTACCGATTATAGCTAATAAGTCTAGCGAAGATATTGGTTTGAATATGACGTTTGGGGAACTGCCAAATGTCGAAGAAGAGAAAAAGAACCCGTTTACGGTTCTCGAAGGTTTAAAGATTAATCGTGATGATTAGTGTTTTTACGATTAATTACTGTTTTTTAAATTAGGTATTTTTAGGAGTTAATCCAATGGCTGTACAAAAAAGTAAAAAATCTCGCGCTCGTCGTGGTATGCGTCGCTCTCATGATGCGTTAGATGCTAGCACATCATCTTTATCTGAAGATCAAACTTCAGGTGAGCTACATTTACGTCACAATATGACTGAAGACGGTTACTATCGCGGTCGTAAAATCGTTTAATTAGAAGGCGTTTTGATTACTTTAGTAATTTAAACCAACCATGATTAAACTGTAGCCAAAATGGCTGATATTACTATTGCAGTAGATTGTATGGGGGGCGATTTCGGCCCCTCAGTTACAATACCGGCCATAAAAAAAGTCCTCAGTAATACCCTTGCGCTGTCTGCGAGGCTCAATTCAAAAAGTCTATCTTTAAGCTTTCATCTTTATGGCGATATTCAGCAGTTAGAGATGCAGCTCGCAGAAAATAACCTGCAAGGGCAACACAATATACAATTGTTCCCGTCGTCAAATGATGTACTCATGTCAGACGTTCCGTCGGATGCCTTAAAAAACAAAAAACAATCTTCTATGCGTTTAGCTCTTGAAGCCGTTAGAGACGGTCGTGCTCACGCTTGTGTTAGCGCCGGAAATACCGGAGCATTAATGGCTATCTCTAGATTCGTTCTTAAAATGTTACCTGGTATCGGTCGACCGGCAATAATATCTGCGCTGCCTACTTTAAAAGGCGGGCAAGTGTATCTTTTAGATCTTGGCGCTAATGTAGAATGTAACGAACATCGTTTGGCCCAATTTGCAATTATGGGTAATGAGCTTTGTCGTGGTTTGGATGGTATTGAGTTTCCTCGAGTCAGCTTACTTAATGTTGGTGAAGAAGAAATAAAAGGTTCTGAACGATTAAGGCAAGCGGCAAAGCTAATAAATGAAATCCCCAATCTTAATTACGTTGGTTTTTCGGAAGCTAATCAGTTATTTAGCGGCGATTTTGAAGTCGTTGTGACTGATGGTTTTACAGGAAATAATGTTCTAAAAGCGTCAGAAGGTCTAAGTCATTTTCTGATGGAACGAATAAAGCACGCTTTTTCTAAGAGCTGGTGGACTCGTTTGATAGGTTTGTTAGCTAAACCTGTAATGAACCTGGTAAGAGAGCAAGTGAACCCCGAAAAATATAATGGTGCATGTTTGTTAGGTTTGCGTGGCATCGTTATAAAAAGCCATGGCAGCGCAAATATAGACGCAACAAGCTACGCCATTGAAGAAGCTATCATCCAAGCAGAGCAGGGCGTCCCAGCAAAAATTAGACAACAGTTATCGCTTATTGATAATTGATGAATGGTCTGACTAGTGATTAATTTAATCACTGTTATAGTGTGCGAGAAATTTGTACCGTCAATTTAAAACAATTAATTAAACAAGTTGCCAAGGCTAGATAATTTGTTAAGTTAGCTATGTAACTCTTTGAAATATAGGAATTAAATATGTCAAACGATTCTCCGAAACTGATAACTAAAACCGCTTTTGTCTTTCCTGGTCAGGGTTCACAAGCAATTGGTATGTTATCGGAGTTTGAAGGTCACCAAGCTGTTACGCAAACTTTTGAAGAAGCGTCAGAAGCGCTTGGCTACAATTTGTGGGAGCTTTGTCAAAATGGCCCCGCAGAACAGTTAAATCAAACTGACAAGACTCAACCTGCTTTGTTAGCTAGCAGCGTGGCGCTTTGGCGTTTGTGGTTTGAGAAGGCTGAACTTCCAAACATACTTGCTGGTCATAGTCTCGGAGAATATTCAGCGTTAGTTTGCGCAAATAAATTAGGGTTTGCCGATGCTATTAAGTTGGTCGAGCAGAGAGGTCTATATATGCAGGAAGCAGTACCGGCTGGTGTTGGAAAAATGGCTGCAATAATTGGCTTAGATGACGCGAACGTTTTGGAAGCTTGTAATGTTTCAGCGGAAAATGAAGTTGTTTCTCCGGTAAACTATAATTCTCCAGGTCAAATCGTAATCGCTGGAAATGCTGCGGCGGTTGAAAGAGCAATGGTTGCGTGTAAAGAAAGAGGTGCTAAAAAAGCAATGCCTTTAGCGGTGAGTGTGCCATCTCATTGTATGCTCATGAAACCTGCCTCGGAGAAGTTGGCAGAAGCTCTAGCTAATATTAACATTTCAGAGTCCGATATTAGTGTGGTTAATAACGTCGATGTTAAAATAGAAAGCTCAGCAGATAAGATTAAAGATGCGCTGGTTAGGCAGTTATATTGCCCCGTTCGATGGGTTGAAAGTGTCACTTTACTTTCTTCTATGGGTGTAGAACACTTGGTCGAGTGTGGACCTGGTAAAGTATTAAGTGGTTTAAATCGACGTATAGATAGAGCGCTAAATAGTTATCAAATAAATCAACTTAGTCAATTAAATCAATCGGTTGAGACGCTAAGTTAAAGTTAAATAATTGCAGTGTATAATCAAATTAGAATAATCATTTTTGGAGTTTTGTCATGAGTAATAATCGTATTGCCCTTGTAACTGGTGCATCAAGAGGTATTGGAAGAGCCATAGCAGAAAATTTAGGTGCTGCAGGCCATACCGTGGTAGGTACGGCTACGTCATCAAATGGTGCTGATGCTATTAGTGATTATTTTAAAGAGCTTGGTATCGACGGTGTTGGAATGGTCGTCAATGTTTCCGAGTCAGAGTCTATCGATACGCTGCTAAAAGCTATAAAAGACCAATATGGGCGCACACCAGAAATTTTGGTTAATAATGCTGGAATCACTCGAGACAATTTGTTGATGAGAATGAAGGACGATGAGTGGGATTCGATTATCCAAACGAACTTAAGTTCTGTTTATCGGCTGTCAAAAGCTTGTTTACGGGGAATGATGAAAGCTAAGTGGGGAAAAATCATCAATATCGGCTCTGTAGTCGGTTCATCGGGTAATCCCGGTCAAACCAATTACTGTGCGGCAAAGGCAGGCTTGATTGGTTTTTCTAAGTCTTTAGCTAAGGAAATTGGGGCGAGAGGAATAACGGTAAACGTTGTATCTCCTGGCTTTATTGATACCGATATGACCCAGGCCCTCGATGACAATCAGCGAAGTGCGATATCATCGAACATACCGCTAAATAGACTTGGGCAGCCATCCGAAATTGCATCGGCTGTTGGTTTTCTGGCGTCAACGGGCGCAGACTATATAACGGGCGAAACTATCCATGTAAATGGCGGGATGCATATGGGATAGCGAGTTGTGGTGCAAATAATGTTATTATGCTCGCAAATCGTTAGGTAATTAGAATATCCTGTTACCTTTATAAGCAATAAGTACTTTATTTCGACGACGCTTTTGTGTCTAATAGCGTCTTGTTTTAACAGTAGTTTTTCTATTTATATAGATACGCTGGTTTTGCTGATTCGGTCACAAATTTGTGGTCAGACCATAAATTTAGATGTAATTGGCACTTGCAAGTTTCTACAAAATGAATAAACTACACGCCTCAGCATATGCTGTGTTAATTTTAGAGGAAGATTTAAATCATGAGCACTATAGAAGAACGCGTTAAGAAGATCGTAATCGAGCAATTAGGTGTTAAAGAAGACGAAGTAACATTAGAAGCATCTTTTGTTGACGATCTTGGAGCAGACTCTCTAGATACCGTTGAGTTGGTAATGCTTCTTGAAGAAGAATTCGATACAGAGATCCCTGATGACGAAGCTGAGAAAATCAACACAGTTCAAGCTGCTGTTGACTATGTTAAGGCTAACGTAGAAGGCGCATAATACTGCGTATACTCGTTGAGTATATTCCAAGCGATGATTGATCAAGCTTGTAAAGCCGTACCAGGTAACTGTTACGGCTTTTTTTGTCGCTATAAAATTGCCTTTTGTGTATTTGTTTTAGTGTTGGCGTCACCGTCGTTATTTAAATAGTCTTTTTATATTTTACAAACGTGACACACTTTCGATTAAACCCTTAATATTTGTGAGGAATTTAGATGAAAAATAGAGTTGTGGTTACAGGTCTTGGTTTACTTAGCCCTGTTGGTAATGATGTTACAACTAGCTGGGATGCCGTGTTAAAGGGTAAAAGTGGCGTTCAAACAATGGAGTCTTTTAAAGAGGCTGGGCTTGCAACTCATTTTGCAGCGACCGTGAAGGACTTTGATGTTGCTCAGTATATGGTTCCTAAGGATGCTCGCAAGTTTGATAAGTTTATACAATACGGTGTAGCAGCAGCTTCACAGGCAATTAAGGATTCAGGAATTGTAATAGATGATAGTAACGCCGAAAGAATTGGCGTTTGCGTGGCGGCGGGTATCGGTGGTATGCCTATGATTGAAGATAATCATAAGAAACTGCTAGCGAAAGGTCCTAGAAGAGTATCTCCTTTTTATATTCCTGGTTCAATAATCAATATGGTTGCTGGCCAACTTTCTATTATGTACGGTCTGAAAGGGCCAAATATCTCAATTGTTACCGCCTGTACAACCGGTGTTCATAATGTCGGCCACGCGGCGCGGATGATCGCCTATGGAGATGCTGATGTTATGGTAGCTGGTGGTTCAGAAATGACAACAACACCACTGACAATCGCTGGCTTCAGTTCAGCTAAAGCACTTTCGACAAGAAATGATTCTCCGGAGACAGCCAGTCGTCCTTGGGATAAAGACCGTGATGGGTTTGTTTTGGGAGAGGGAGCCGGTGTTATGGTGCTTGAGTCTCTAGAGCACGCCAAAGCGCGTGGAGCCAAAATTTATGCTGAGCTTTCTGGTTTTGGTATGTCTGGAGATGCTTATCATATGACCTCACCACCGGAAGATGGTGCGGGCGCAGCTTCTGCAATGAAAAACGCCATCAACGACGGTGGGATTAATGCCGATGAAGTTGGTTACGTTAATGCTCATGGAACCTCCACACCTGTCGGAGATTTAGCGGAGACCGTTGCTGCGAAAACCATATTTGGAGACCATGCCAAACAATTGAGAATGAGTTCAACAAAGTCTATGACCGGACACTTATTAGGTGCTGCTGGCAGTGTGGAAGCTATATTTACTGTTTTGGCGTTAAGAGACCAAGTTGCGCCACCGACTATTAATCTAGTTAATCCTAGCGAGGGTTGTGATTTGAATTATGTCGTTGACCAACCGCAGTCGTTTGCAATGAAACATGCGCTTTGTAACTCTTTTGGCTTTGGTGGAACAAACGGTTCTATACTGTTCTCATCATTTGAGGAGTAAAGGGCAAGAACGTTTTTTGCCTAATACACCATTGAAGATGTTGGTTGTTGAATCATGAAGATTAAAATAAATGACCATATAGTTGATAACACCACCTCAGGTTTAAACAATAACCGTGGTCTTATGTTTGGTGATGGTTTTTTTACAACTGCGACCATTAAGTCTGGTGCGTTAGTTTGGGGAAATCATCACTACGATCGGCTTGTTAATTCGGCCGAAAGGCTAATGTTTAATAGTTTTGAGGTAAAGCCGATACAAAAGGCTGTCTCTGAACTTTGTAACGCTCATAACGAGGCAGTTATAAGAATAACTGTTTATCGTCACCAAAATGAGCGAGGTTATGCAATTTCTGATAGTGCTGAAGCCTATTGCGAGATTGATCTCAATAGGCTCTCTGAATCTTCTGTAGAGCATTGCGAACTCGTTTCCGCAAACACACCTATCAGTGTAAACCCGGCGCTAGCTGGGATAAAGCACCTTAATCGATTAGACTCTGTGCTAGCAGCCTCTGAGATTGCTCATATTAATCAGGAGCGTTTAATGTGGGATGGACAGCACGCAATTGCAGGTAGCCGCAGCAATTTATTTATAATGGCAGAGAATCAGTGGTTAACGCCAAAAATAGTCAGTAGTGGAATTAACGGTATAACACGCTCAATTATAATTTCAATGATGGAACAGCAGAGCCAGGCCATCGAGATATCTAATATCGATAAAGCGCTGCTTTCAACGGCGACTTCGGCTTTTATGACAAATAGTCTAATTGGGGTTTGGCCTGTCGCCATATTGGATGGTAGAAAACTTGAGACGGAACATTCGCAGCGTATGAAAGCGCTATTTTGTGAGCTAACTAATGCCCGACACTAAAAATGATTTTCAGGTCTTGTTGCGCCTAAGACAGTACCGCCGAGAAATAATTGGCTTGGTAGGGTTAGCTCTATTTCTTTGGGCTTATTGGAGCTGGCTGGACTATCGAAAGTTCTTAAAAACTCCGTTAGAGTTCCCAGAGAGTGAAAAGACGCTAGTCGTAGAAAAAGGCGCTAATCTGCATGTTTTGTCCTCAAGGTGGCTTGAACGCGGAATTTTGAAAAACCAGCTTTACTTCAAGATCTATTTGAAACTTAATCCACAGCTTACTCGTTTAAAAGCAGGTGAATACGAGCTTAGCTCTAAAATGTCGGTATCGGAACTGTTGCAGTTGCTCAACAGCGGCCAAGTCATTCAATACTCTTTTACTATCATACCGGGGCAAAATTATTATCAGGTTCTACAAAATTTGACTCTTCAGAATAACTTAGAACCTTTATCGACCAACAATACGCTGGAACTTGCGGAGCTATTAGAGCTCAATTCAAGTAGCATTGAAGGTTGGCTCTATCCTGATACTTATTATTATTCAAGGGGGGACAGCGCTCTCTCTATTCTTAGACGCGCATCCTCGAGAACTCGCACCCTATTGGATAATTTATGGCAAAACAAACAAGCAGACTTACCTTATGCGACCCCTTACCAAGCTTTGATTTTAGCTTCAATCATTGAAAAAGAGACTGGTATAGCGAGTGAGCGAAGCGAAATAGCAGGGGTGTTTGTTAGGCGGCTTGGTTTGAATATGCGTTTGCAGACAGATCCGACAATTATTTATGGTATAGGCCCCGATTTTAACGGTGATATCACGCGCAAAGATATGCGAACAGCCACCCCTTATAATACTTATATAATTAAAGGTTTAACGCCCACGCCAATTGCCATGCCAAGTGAAGAGGCACTGTATGCCGCTTTTCATCCGCGGCAGGGTAGTTACCTTTATTTCGTAGCAGATGGCACTGGCGGTCATTATTTTAGCGATACCCTAAAAGAGCACAACCGAGCGGTACAACGAATGTTAAAGCGACAAAGAGAACAAGCTAACTAATCCTAAGTTGTTTAAATCGTTGGTGTTCTGATTGAGTATTGCGCTTGTGGTTTGCCGCTATCAGCTTGACACAGAAATGTCTTTGTTCGACATACCACAAACCATTATACTAAAAGTTAACCTAGTCAAATTGAATTCGGTTGATGTGATAGCCGTTGAGTCGAAATTTGTAGTGAGATCGAAAAGGGCTGTAAGGGTTATAAGGGCTATGGGTAAAAAGGGCTAGGGTGAACGGATAGCACTTTGTTTCAGCTTTTTAGACTCTACTGCTTAGAATTAAGACACTAAACATAATTATTAAAGAGATTGTTACTTGAATAAACAAAAAACAGCGATGTTCCTTTCTCTAGAGGGCAGTGAAGGTGTCGGTAAATCGACAAGTGTCAATACCGTAAAAAATTACATTAGCTCACTTGGCCATAAGGTCTTGGTTACCCGCGAGCCAGGTGGTACACCCTTAGCAGAACAAATCCGAGATCTTCTTTTGAGTGAGCGTGATGAAAAAGTTGATATCGATACCGAGCTATTGATGATGTTCGCCGCTCGCGCTCAACATGTTAATCAGGTCATAAAACCGGC
>CAJQOL010000174.1 GCA_905479925.1 uncultured Kangiellaceae bacterium
AGAGTTTCGGTTGATAACTAGACAATGAAAAAACTTTAATGTTTATTTTGCAATTTGTAAAATAATTCACGCAAAATAAATTCAAATTAGAGTTTTTTCTAATGCGATTATGTGGTAAAAATGTATTCAATAATTATATTAATAGGGCTAGTGGGGCTGTTGTACTATGTTAGATGCTACGTCGGAGAAAAGTGACATAGAGTGTAAGAACACTGCGGTAAGTAATTGGTTAGCTGAAAGAAGCCAAGTGATTGTTATGTATTGCAAATTGTCCGGCTACCGAAATCAGACAAAACTACCAGAAAACGAGCAGATTAACGGTTTCTGTGATGTATTAATTGACTATGTTTCGGCTGGGCATTTTGAGGTTTATCAACAGATTGCCAGTGACTGCGAAATTAATGGGCCGACGAGTATTCAATTATTGAATGAGCTTTACCCAGACATATCGAAAACTACCGATGTCGTTGTTGATTTTAATGAAAAATACTCCAAAATGAATGACGAGCAAGAGCAATCAATGATCCGCTTTGACTCAGATTTATCAATATTGGGTGAAGCCATTGCTAAGCGTGTTGATCTAGAAGATAACTTAATTGATACATTAAAGACAAAACACTAGAGCGCTTATTTCTAAATTACTTAAAAAATTGGTCCTTTCTGGGCTGATCTACTAGAATATACTCAAATGAAATCGTTCTTTCTTAGAAAGAAACGAGAATTTGGTGTTATGACGGCAATTAATGGTTGCCGCTCTCTAATCACTCCCCAAAATTGGAATTAAAAAGGCTAAAAAATGATACGTGTTATTATCGAACGACATATTAGTGATGGTTGTTTAGAGGATTACTTAGAACTAATCCGTAGTGCTAGGAAAAGAGCGAACAAAGTTGAAGGGTTTATTGCCGGCGAGTTATTACAAGAAAAGGGTAATGAGCAGTTAGCAATCATCATTTCAAGCTGGGAAAACATTGAAGCTTGGGACAGTTGGTACGTTTCTTCTGACAGGGTTGAAGTGATGGATGAAATGAGAAAGTTCCTCGATAGCGATGAGCGGGTTATTGTGCTTGAGAGTAGCAACATCCTTCATTAATGCAGGTTTAGACCTATTACTTGGTTTCGTAATAGGTCTCTCGGTTAATATAACTACCTAGAAACTCCATCCTAGAACAATATTCAGTCAAATCATTTAATAGTTTAGCGACAATTGGTTGCTCGCTATGACCTAGAAAGTCTAAATAAAACATCTGTTCCCAAGGGCGGTTTGGAATTGGCCGTGATTCCAGTCGGGTCAATTGAATACCTGCTTGGCTAAAAAGCGACAGAGCCTGTGCTAGCGAACCGGCGGTTTGTGCGGTTGAAATAGCTATCGTTGTCTTGCAGCTAGCTTCAATATTCGGGAGATGAGGTGTTTTAGATAAAACAATAAATCGAGTGAAATTTTTCTTTTGATCGCTTAATTGGTTATGAATCACCGCTAGTCCAAATAGTTCGGCGGACCCCTCGCAAGCGATTGCCGCCATATTGTTGCTTCCATGGGTTACAACTTGCTCAAGCGCATGAGCGGTGCTTTCTACGAGTTCCATTTTGGCTTGAACTAAGGCTTGAAGGTTTTTATGACACTGTTTGCTGGCTTGCGGGTGTGCCACGATAGTATCAACGTCAGAAAGTTGGGTATTGGACTTTCCAACTAAACAATGCTCAATACTTAACGCTTGTTCACCAACAATGAATAACTGAGCATCTAAGAGTAGATCATAAACTTCGATGATACCTCCAGATGTGGTGTTTTCAATAGGGATGACTGCAAATTGTGCATGTCCTTGCTGAACTAGTTCGATAACTTCAGAAAAGCTCTCGGCGGCTCTATACTGAATGTTTGGTTCGGAAAAATATTGCTCTGCGGCAAGGTGAGAATAGGCGCCTTTTCCCCCTAAAATAGCAATGTTTTGGGCTGGTAAATTGTTGCCGTCTGGTTTTTTCTCTGTAGTTTGTCGGTCGCTTTGGCAATTCGTTAGATTATTTTGGTTGTTCTCTTGTTCCGTTAGTTGACTATTAATTAGCTGATGCTGATAGGCCAGAGAGTCTTCAAATATGGTTTGAAATATTTTTACCACTGGCTCAGCAGGAAGTTCTAATTTCTTAGCAGCCGCTAACGAGCGCTTCAACAGAGCATTCTCTCTTTTAAGGTCTCGAAGGCCAATGCCTGCCTGCTGCTTTTGTTGTGCACATTTCAGACTTAGCTTTCGGCGTTTACTCAGTAGCTTTAATAAGTCTTCATCTAGCTCGTTTATACCTTGCCGGTACTTTTCCAGTAAAGCTTGTTTAGTGCCACTATCATGTTGCATGTAACTTACCTCTAAGTGTGCAAAATATCTTAGCATAGAGCAGCATCGGCATTCGATTTGGAGAGGGTGTCTCCAAAACGAACGAATAGCGTGTTTATCTTAGTTAGTTAGCGTAAACGCTTTGATAAACGCAATGATGCTTTGCGTATTAGGGATATTTACTTTAGAAGTTACCGCTTCTTAAATCAATGCTTCTTTCTTACATATAACACTAAATTATGGTCGATTAGCTCGTAGCCATGTTCTTCTGCGATCTTATGCTGAAGGTCTTCGATTTCTTTATTTACAAATTCGATAACTTGGTTGGTATCGACACAAACCATATGATCATGGTGGTGCTCGCTGGTTAGCTCGAAGATGGCGTGACCTTCTTCGAAATTGTGTCTTACTACAAGTCCTGCGGACTCAAATTGAGTTAAAACACGATAAACGGTTGCCAGACCAACATCTTCGCCTGCGGCGAGAAGTAATTTATAGACATCTTCTGCACTTAAATGGCGCTCCGAAGACTGTTCTAGCAAGTTCAATATTTTTAGCCGAGGCAAGGTGACTTTTAGTCCCGCCTCTTTAAGCTGTTGATTGCTCAAGGCAAACTCCCGAAAATTTAATTAATTATGGAATTATTTTGATTATTTATTGACTATAGAGGCGTATTATAAACATTTTTTGACCTGTTTTGCATAAATTCATATAGAATACGGGGCTTATGCGATGGTCAAAATATTCTATTTAATTGACTGTGCACTAGTGTTGATATTCTTTTTTAGCTTAAACCAAGGCCGTAAAGAGAAGTTCTAGGTAATTTAATAAGGTAATCCCATGGTTCGTCTGTTAGTTGTAGTATTGTCGTTATTCCTATCGTCTTGCGTTTATACGTTGGATATACAACAGGGAAATATTATCAATCAAAAAGATATTGATAAGCTGCGTCCCGGTCTAACAAAGAAGCAAGTGGTATTTGTATTAGGCAATCCGGTGGTTAACGATAGCTTTAGTGATGACAAATGGGTTTACCTTTATACCTACAGCAATAAAAACACAGATATTGGTAATACTAAACGCCTTACGGTGTTCTTTAACGGAGACCTACTGGTGAATATGGAAGGCGATTACGAAACTCCGGAAGCATTTACTGAAGCCGGTGACACTAAGCCCGAATAAGGTCAAAAACAGCTAGTTTGGGGCTGTTTTACCTCGTTAAACAAAGAATCTTAAGACTTAGTGCTTGTTATGGGTTTCATGATAGCACTCAGCAACTTGCTGGCGTATTGCGTTACTGCTGGTTTCTTTTTCACCTAAAGATTTGACAGTTTCGCTAGATAAAATCATTTGCTCGTTGTAGCGCCGACAAAACGCACATATCAACAAATGAATCTTCATCTTAAACCACTTCATACCGGTAAGTGGCGTATCGATATTTTCGGAGGCTTGTTCAGCTACCTGTTTACAGCTCGGCAACACTAGCATTCTCCTGTAACTTGAAAGTGGTCAATAACCCGTAACATTCTATCTCTTGCTCGGTGAAGCAAAACTCTTACATTAGAAGAGCTCACCTCAAGGATGTTACAAAGTTCTTCCATGGATAATCCGCCCGTTTCTCTAAGCCTTAACGCTGAAAGTTGATTTTCAGGCAACAATTCCATGTTTTTTTCGATACAATTTTTTAATTCTTGTGCTGACAAAAGCTCCTCCGGGGTGTCACCATGCCATTGAGAGCTAGGGTTTTGCCAATGGGAGTTTTCTGTAAACCTAGGGTCAGTTGACCAGGTGTCTTGGATGCCTTCAAGGGACACCGAACGGTTTTCTTTTCTTCGTCTTGTCTTAGCTTCGTTAGCCACTATTCTAATCAACCAGCTTTTAAGGGACGATCGGCCTTCGAACTTTGGTAATGCTCTTATTGCTGATACCCAAGCTTCTTGTACAACTTCATCAGCGATAACTGGGCCAGCGATAGCGTAAGCTACTGCTTGCATCGAGTTATGATATTGGTTGAATATCTGCTGGAATAGCTCGTCATCACCAGCGAGCAAGCGTTCTATTATTTGCTTTTCTTCGGCGGCTTTACTTTTTTCCATAGTGAACTCCAAACGGACGGGGTCTTTAGTTTTCGACTGCGTGAGTTCGTAAACATAAGAGCGGATTATTGTACCATAGAAGACTATGACAGAAAATTACTATGCGTAATGTCGACTGTTGCAGAGTTATGAAGTTCCGGTAGCACGATTAGACAAAGATTATATGGCTCTGCCGGTATTGAGT
>CAJQOL010000175.1 GCA_905479925.1 uncultured Kangiellaceae bacterium
CAGCTCCCAGCTCCTAGCTCCTAGCCTATCAACTTCGCCATAATTGCTTTTTGTACGTGTAATCGGTTTTCGGCTTCATCGATAGCGAAACAATAGTCGGAGTCCAAAACGCCGTCGGTTGCTTTAATATTTCTTCGCAAGGGTAGGCAGTGAGAAAACTGGCCGTTATTGGTTAATGCCATTTTCTTTTCGTCAACGATAAAGTGTTTGTATTGATCTCTGATGGTCTTTTCGGCTTGCCAGTTTCCAAAATACGGAAGAGCTCCCCAGCTTTTTGCGTAAACAATATCGGCACCACTGTAGGCTTCTTCTATATCGTAAGTAACATTAAAGCTACCGCCATTTTCTTGTGCTTGTTTGGATGCCGCTTCCATGTATCTAGGATCTAAGTGATAATCTGCGTTTGGACAGAGTAAGGTCACGTCCATGCCAAATTTTGTTGAGATAAGCAGCGAGGAGTTAGCAACGGCGGTATTAAGTGGTTTTGGGTGATAGGTCCAAGTTAATAGGTATTTCTTATTTTGTGGTTTACCTATTAGCGATTGAATGGCTTGCATATTTGCAAGTTCTTGGCACGGGTGGGTAATGGTTTCCATGTTAATCACCGGTACGCTGGCGTATTTTGCAAAGGAATGAATAGCTTTATCCAATCTATCCTCTTGCCAATTTTCAAATTTTGGGAACGCTCTGATACAGATCATGTCAACATATCTTGAAAGTACTTGAGCTACTTCTGCGACGTGTTCCTCTGCGTTGCCGTCCATGATAGTTCCTGCCTCAAATTCAATCGGCCAAGCATTCTTACCAGGTTCTAGAACAACGGCATGCCCTCCCATCTGCCAGGCTCCTAATTCAAATGAGGTTCTGGTTCTTAGCGATGGATTAAAGAAAAGTAACGCGACTGATTTGCCATTTAAGCAGTCGCTACTGGCGCCTTGCTTAAATTGATTGGCATGATCAAGAATCATCTGAAGCTCGGATTGGCTCCATTCGGCTGTTGATATGAAATTTTTCATCGTTGTTCCTGTGGTCTATTTGCTTGTTATGTCTCATTTGGCAAACCCCCAGGCATAAAAAAACCCGGCGATTGCCGGGTTTTGAAATGGTTAACTTTAAATTTAAGTTACACTCAATCGCACCCAGCCATTTGGATACGGCGGCGGCGAATGTTGCTAACTAAAGTATTTAAATTCTGTATCATTTTCTTAATAATTATCTGTATAGTTTTTCATGACGTTTTATTGGTACTGGCTACTGGCTACTGGCTACTGGCTACTGGCTACTGGCTACTGGCTACTGGTAATTAGCTACTAGCTACTTATTACTGAGTACCGATTTCCGAGAATTAAAACACGGTATTTATTGACCGCACAAGCACTAATTTTAGAACATAACCAAAAGTTATATATCAGTGTATTGCCAGCTATTTGATATCGAACGATAGAAACCAAATAACAGATGGTTAAAAACCTATTGGGCGTTTAGGCTAATATTCCGATGAATCGGGTTTTGCAGTGAAATCAGAGTATCTGTTGCTCTAATTTTTTCTATTGACTGAATTTTTTCAACCAGTAACCAATGTAAATCATCGATAGACTGGCAGAATATCTTGATAAAAATACTGTACGCCCCGGTGGTATAATAAGCCTCGACAACTTCCTCTATTTGGTTAAGTCGTGACAGAACTTCAGGGTAATCACCGGCACTTTTTAGTGTTATACCAATAAAACAGCATACGCTAAATCCTAATTTTTTTGGCTCGATAGCCAGTTTTGTCCCCGCAATGATCCCCGCGGATTTCATCTTTTCTACTCGTACATGAACGGTCGCGGGACTAACTGAAAAGCGCTTTCCTAGTTCAGCATAAGACGTTCGTGCATCAACAATCAGTGCATTAATAATATTCTTGTCTAAATCATCCAATATAACATTGCTTGAATTAGGCGAATTATCGGATCGAGGATTTGACATTACTTTTGTCCCATTTGGCTAATGAATAATCAATATTGCCGCACATAAATGAATATTATTCACCATAACACTTATTTAACATTTAAACCATTCACTTTTAGAGCCAAATAGTTAATGATTACTCAAACATTACACGGGATCGACTTTGGAATACTAGCAGTATGTGCTCAATTTTTGGAATTTTAGACATTAAAGGAGACGTCAACGACTATCGCGCAAGCGCAATCAAACAGTCTCAAAAACAACGTCATCGGGGACCCGATTGGTCAGGAATTTGGACGTCTAATAATGCAATTCTTGTACATGAGCGCTTGGCTATTGTTGATATTGATACCGGTGCTCAACCATTACTCAATCAAGCCAAAGACATAGCATTGCTAGTAAACGGCGAAATATATAACCACCAAACCTTGCAAAAAACTGAACTTGGTACGATAGACACTATTGGTGAAGACAAGCAATATCAATTTCAAACTAAATCTGATTGCGAAATAATTCTTGCCCTTTATCAAGTCGACCATCGTAGCGGCGCCGAAGTTCACACCTCGTTAATAGAGAAGCGTTTAAACCAACTTGAAGGCATGTTTGCGTTTATTCTTGTCGATAAGGTACATGAACGTTATTTGGTTGCTCGCGATCCGCTTGGCATCATTCCGCTCTATTATGGATATGATTCTCAAGGTCATTTAGTGGTAGCTTCTGAAATGAAAGCGCTGGTTGAATTATGCGATGAAGTTTACAGTTTCCCGCCAGGTCATTACTTGGACAGTCGAATTGGTCAAATTAAACCTTATTATCAGCCAACGTGGAGAGACTATGAACAGGTATGTGACCAACCATCGTCGGCGCAAACAATTAATCACGCGCTGATTGAATCGGTTAAGAAACACATGATGTCGGATGTCCCCTACGGCGTATTATTATCTGGCGGACTAGATTCTTCTCTCATATCAGCAATCGCGCAGCTCAACGCTGCCAAACGAATTGAAGATAAACAGCAATCTCCTGCATGGTGGCCACAACTGCATTCATTTGCTGTTGGCTTAGAAGGCTCCCCCGACCTTATAGCGGCAAAAAAAGTTGCCGATATGATAGGCACTATTCATCACGAAATCCATTTTACCGTTCAGCAAGGCTTAGATGCCTTAGCCGATGTTATCTATCATTTAGAAACCTATGATGTAACAACGATCCGCGCATCAACTCCGATGTATTTAATGGCCCGAAAAATTAAGTCGATGGGAATAAAGATGGTTCTTTCTGGAGAGGGAGCTGATGAGATTTTTGGTGGTTATCTATATTTTCATAAAGCGCCAAATGATAAGGAGTTCCATGAAGAAACCATCCGCAAACTGGATCGGCTTCATCAGTTTGATTGCCTAAGAGCCAACAAAGCGATGGCGGCTTGGGGCGTAGAAACTCGAGTCCCCTTTTTAGATAGAGCGTTCTTAGATGTCGCTATGAGTGTCTCACCAAAATCAAAAATGTGCGGTGAGGGTAAAATTGAAAAACATCTACTCCGTGAAGCGTTTGAAGGTTATTTGCCAAACGAAGTTTTATGGCGACAAAAGGAACAATTCTCAGACGGTGTCGGTTATTCGTGGATTGATTCTCTAAAAGAATACGCGGAGCAACTGATTTCAAACAAAGAGCTTTCGCAGGCAGCGGCAGAATTTCCAGTTAACACTCCCGATAGCAAAGAAGGATTACTGTACCGACGATTATTTGCACACCGCTTTCACAGCGACGCGGCTGCTCTTACAGTTCCATCGGGAAAATCAATTGCCTGTAGTACAACAGAAGCTATGGCATGGGATAAAAGTTTTAGTGATAACGCTGATCCGTCAGGAAGAGCGGTACAAGGTGTTCACTCAAAAGCGTCATAACAAAAGGGGAATGACATGAAATTACAACAATTAAGGTTCGTTTTAGCGATTGCAGAGCATGACCTGAACATATCTAAAGCTGCAAAGCACTTATACACTTCTCAACCCGGTGTTAGCCGTCAATTGAGGCTTTTAGAGGAAGAATTAGAGATCGATATTTTTGTCAGAAATGGCAAACAATTAGTCGATACCACCCCTCAAGGTAGAGCAGTACTAGCTAAGTTTCAAGCGATTATGGATTTGGTTCAGGAAGTGAAAAGTTCGGCAAAAACAATGGAGACCGATCGTGTTTCTTTTTCAGAATTGCCGCAAATTGCTAAAATGGAATTCGCTTCTTAGCACGTCCAGCTTGTGGTTTTACAAATTATAATTTGGTCTTGATCTGCTGAATTATTGTGCAAATATCTCGTTCAAGGAATTGTTCGAGATATTTGCTGTGGTTGGTTTTAGCTAGTTATTTATAACCTAGCTTACATCGGCCAATTGTTACTATTTAACCGATAACGATTATCGACGACTTAGGATTCTAATTGATAAATCGCTTCAACTTGATCGATACTACTAATGGTGACATCTAAATCTTTTAGTATGCCGTCTTCGATACCATAAATGACACCGTGAACGGATAGTTGCTGACCACTCAGCCAGGCACTCTGGACAATGGTGCTATGACAAATATTTTTTACCTGTTCAACAACATTTAACTCGCATAAAAGATCAAGTTCTTCTTGCTCGTTATCAACACCATCAAATTGCTTTCTGTTGGCTCGATAATTATCTTTGATAACCCTTAACCAATTATCAACTAGGCCATGCTCTTTTCTTTCTAAAGCAGCTTTAACTCCGCCACAACCATAATGCCCGCATAGTATAATATCTTTCACTTTAAGTACCTTAACAGCATACTCAAGTACCGATAACACGTTTAGATCAGAGTGGTTAACGATATTAGCAATATTACGGTGTACGAAAACCTCTCCAGGCTGCAGACCAATAATGGTATTCGCTGGAACTCGACTATCACTGCAACCAATCCAAAGATATTCGGGCTTTTGCTGCTTTGCTAATTTCTCAAAAATTCCAGGGTGTTCTTCCGCATAACGGTTTGCCCACTCCTGATTGTTAACGATGAGTTGTTTAATTCTATTATTCATAATCGATCCGTAAAATTTTTCTTAAACATGCTTAAAATAAGTAAACTAATTTTCCTTACCAGTGGTTTATTTTCATTTCCGGTAAGTTTTCACTGTCTGATATATTTAGTATTTGACGATAAAAATATAGCTCAGAATTTAGCGCGCTGACAATCGTTGTTGCTTGCCTAAAACCGTGTCCTTCACCCGCATATAGCTGGTAGGCAAAAGGTATTTTTTTACTGTCCAGTGCCGCTACCATCATTTCCGCCTGATTAGGCGGTACAACTTTATCCTCTTCCCCCTGCAATAATAAAATTGGGCAAGATAATTTTTCGGTATGGTGAATTGGCGAGCGTTGTTGATAACGCTCTTTGCATTCTGGGTAAGCGCCGACAACACTGTCTAAGTAACGCGCTTCAAACTTGTGACTATCGGCGGCAAGGCTCTCTAAATCCGCCACCCCGTATCGACTCATACCTGCGGCAAAAACATTATGGAAGGTTAATGCACAAAGAGTCGTATATCCGCCAGCGCTACCGCCCCTAATTAACAGCGCGTTGTTATCCGCTAAATTCTTATCCACTAAATAATTGGCGGCGGCGATACAATCTTCAACATCACCAATCCCCCAGGTCTCAATCAGAGCATCTTTGTAACGTTTACCAAAACCTGTGCTTCCACGGTAGTTAACATCAACCACCGCAAATCCCCGATGGGTCCAAAACTGAATCGCAGAATTAAGTGCATTGTTGGTCATTGCGGTTGGTCCGCCGTGGCTCATAACTAATAGCGGTGGCGCAGTCCCTTCCGGGGCCTGATACTGGGTGTTGGCGGGCTTGTAGTAAAAGGCGTGGCAGGTTAAATCATCATAGGATTTAAACTGAATAGCTTCCGCAATGCTTAATTCTTCAACCGGCAATGGAAATGGCTTCGCGTCACTCAATAAAGTCATCTCTTTGCTAATTGTGTGATATTGATAAATTCCTTCTGCCGTTGCCGGACCCGCGGCCCTAAAATAAAGACATTCGTTAGCGTAAAGTAAATGCTCACCAAAGTATTTAAATGGCACGGCGATTGGCTCAATATGGCCGCTAGCCTCATCAATGTGGCACAGTTGCTGTTGACCTTGCTGAATATAAACCGCATAGATATGATTGTCTGGAGCTATTGCGTAACTAGAACAACCCAAAGCCCATTGTGGGATGCCGAACTCTCGATCAATAGGGGTTAACGCGTTCACCACTCCATCACGAAACGAATAGATATTTAGCCAACCACTAGAATCACTCAGATAGTGTAAAACACCGTCGTCACTCCATAGAGGCTGTGAAACAGAAACTTTATTTTCGCCCTTATAGCCTTTGGTTAAATCACTACTTGGGTCGTTACCGCCGATAACATGGTGAGCCGCATCAATGCTGCCGTCACTGTGAAAATCAGCAACCCATAACTCCGACGCATCCCACGGCATATCAGGTTGATTCCAACAGGTCCACGCTAACCGGTGTCCTTGTCGACTTAACCTTGGAGATGTGTAAAAATCAAAACCGCTATGCAGTACTTTGATTCTTTCCGCGGCACTTAACTCACTGTCTTTGCTGGCCAATGAAATACAAACCAAATCATTGATTACACCATCCGTTAAATGACGTTCTCTAACACAAATTAACGCTTGTTTATCCGGCGATAAAACATAATCAGCATAACGAGTGTCTTCGCCATCCTCGCTTTGAGTAATGGCCATTAGTTCACCGTCATAACGATAAACACACTGATTGAAAGCATCACTAAAGAATACTACGCCATCGGAAACCGTGAAATCACCACTGCCATATTCGTGAACTTTAGTTCGTACGCTTACCTCCTTAGGAAGTACATCCGCTTGAACGCCGTTAGCATCAGACTTAACCAACACATTTCTGCCCTTTTCCGATGCTCTCGATTCTAGCCAATAGAGCGTTTCTTTATCAACGATCATATGACCATAACGAACACCTTTCTGCGCTAACAATTCTGCAGATAGGGACGAACTCCAACTGCCATAAGGTTTAATTGTTGTCATTATTTTTCCTTATTTTTTAGCAAGTTACTCAACGGGATAGCTTGTACATTAGCGGTTACTTGTTGATTGTCACCCATACCGCCGATAATAAACATTCGTTCTTCAGTTAACAATAAACCGCGATGGTCCATTGAAGCATCGGTTAACGGCGGGTGAACACTCCATGCCTTTTTCACTAAGTCGTAGCTGAAAAGCTGATTAGACGCTGAGCTAGGAACCTTGTCATAACCGATTCCATTATAATTGTAGGGGTTATCGCTGCCAGCGGCAAATACGATCTTTTGAAGTTCATCTACTCCAGTAGCAGCCATTCGATATAAAGGCTTAAATGGGTGCTTGGCAATCTTGGTCCAAGCTATTTTTGAAGGGTCTTTTGGATCGATCAACCCGTGCCAGTTTTCCTCTGATGGCCCATAAGTACGCTTACCATCGGTGACTTTTAATACTTTTACACCGTCGGCAATAACGAACTGATTGCCAACTAAACCACCGGCATGGCCAAATACCGACGCTCCAGGAAACGGGGTTGCGGCAAACCATTTTCCGGTCTGTACATCAAACACTTGTACATCCGCAATATTGCCGGTGTCGTGCCAGCCGCTTATCAGATACAAATATCTATCTTGATATACTAGTGCAACCGTATCGTCTACCGGTATTGGCATTTTAGTTAGCAAACTGTAGCTATTTTGAAGGGGGTCATATTGATATATTTCAGGGGTAGAAACCTCGCTATGGTCAGCGGCAACGGTATAACCGCCAATCACATAAATCTTATTTTTTATACTAACCGCAATACTCGCCAAACGACCTTTACCATCTGGTAACCCTGCAAGCTCACGTGTTTCACCGTTAACCAGATTAATTGAATAGGCTTTGGCGTGAACGTCCCGAAAAGTTTTGCCGCTTGCCAACCCGTTAAAGCTAAAACCAATAGGCTGATCATTGATAGTTTGCAACGCCACCGCGTTATTTGCCACCGGCTGAGGAAGGCGCATTTCTTTAGCGTGAAGAAAAGAATGGTTGGCCAACAATAGGAACAAAAGTGCGGTGAGATATAGCACCTTTAGGTCGAATTTGTTTGAGCCAGCGAACCGATTCAGCGGTTCAATCCAATCCAATGTATCAATTCTATTAATCATCAACTTTTCCTGGAGAGCCTTTTATAATGCCAATTGAGGTAACGCGTTTTGTTTTTATTGGTGGTTTACTTTGTTATTTTGTACTTTGCTATTTTGTACTTTGATATTCCGTACTTTATCGACTTGTATTTTATCGACTTGTATTTTATCGGCTTGTATTTTGATTAGCCCGCTCTATTAGAATGTCCTCTAATAGTGAGGCATCTATTAGTGTGTTCTCCATTAGCTTGTGCTCTATTTTCTCTTGTTTTTAAGCAACCGCTAGATTGTTAGTCTGAAGCTTACCACCGAATATGGTAAACCGATTCATAAAATGCGGATAGACCTTTGTCTTTAAAACGAGGCTCTTTATCAATAATATTCTTTCTGGATAATATTTTTATATTGGCGAATTCAAATAACCCTTCAACTTCATCCTGAGTCACTGAAAACGGAGGACCATTCATGGCTTGTTGTTCGTAATCCAAGGTAATCAATAACATGCTGGCTGCAGGTATCAATTTAACAAGTTGCTTAACATATTCCGACCGCACGGTATCCGGCAACGCGATTAAAGCCGCTCTATCATAGATACCTGTTACTGGAAAAGGCTCATTCGATTGACTGACGGAAAATAACATCGATTGCTCTAACGCAAAATAATCGCCTATTAGCAGCCTCAAGTTGTCAATAGAACTCTGCAAAATCAAGCCAGAAGACGGCTGAGCCAGTGAGCTACCATTTAATACTTGTGAAGAAACCTCTTGTCCCGGGAATTGTTCAGTAAAAAAATCAGCAACTGCGATCGGACTAAGCTCTGCGCCAACGACACTGATTTGTTGAGCGTGCAGAAAGCTCATATCGACCGACTTTCCACACAAAGGCACAAAGACATCTTGTACCCCATCAAAAACTTGCTGATAGAACTTTTTTAGCAATGGGTGTGCTTCAGGCAAATGGAAGCCAATTTGATCGGCTTTCCACTTATCTAACCAAAAAGATGATTGCACCGTTATTAACCTTTTTAACTACTTAAACAACCGTGACTCAAGACTTTTTTGCCAAACTGACAAAAACGCACGCTCAATTGCTGACTGCAGGGAAAACGACAACCGCTGTGCAAGTGGCTTCTTTACCTCATAAATAATTTCATAGACATCACTTGATTTAGCAGCATCAACAATAAAATCATCACTTGTTTTAATATCATCAATCAGTCCCAGTTCTAACGCCTGAATACCATACCAATGCTCACCAGTCGCAACTTTATCAATATCTAAAGCCGGTCGGTTATCACGAATGAACTGCTTAAACAGTTCATGGGTTTCCTCTAGCTCTTGTTTAAACTTTGTTCTGGCGGTATCGCTGTTTTCAGAAAACATTGTTAGCGTGCGTTTGTATTCACCAGCGGTGTGTTGCTCATAGTCGACCTTATTGTGTTTTAATAGTCGGTGAAAGTTTGGAAGCTCGGCGACTACTCCAATAGAGCCAACAACGGCAAATGGCGCCGCAATAATTTCATCTGCAACACAAGCCATCATATACCCGCCCGACGCAGCAACCTGATCAACAGCAATCACAAGCTTAAGACCCGCAGCCTTAATCCTTGTCAACTGAGAGGCCGCTAAACCGTAGGCATGCACCATTCCGCCGGGGCTCTCTAATCTGATTAACACACTGTCACAATTATCAGCAGCGGAAATAACGGCGGTAATCTCTTCACGCAAATTTTCAACAGCAGAGGCTTCAACATCACCATCGAAGTTAAGTACAAATAGTCTGCCTTTGTCTTGTTCTTTGTCTTGTTCTTTGTTTTGTTCGTCACCAGAATCGACACTATCTTTTTCTTCAGCGGAAGAGTCGTCATTCGATACATCATCAGCTTTTTCTATGTCGTTAGACCCTTTGTTCTGCTTTTGCTGTTTCTTAAGCTCTTTAAGGCGCTGCTTTTCTTCTTTTTCTTTCGCTTTTTCTTCTTTCTTTTTTTCCTTTTGAAGGGCTTTGTAGTCGTCTTCAGAAAGCAGCTCTTCTAACATGCCATCTTTCACTTCCTCAAGATCTTCGCTCATATTGGTAATCTCAATATGACCCTCGGTTGATTTCTTATTTTTATTGCCCAGGTTGGCTAAAGCGCCTATAACAACAATTATTGCTACCACTATGGTAATCGCTTTGGCTAAAAATACGCCGTATTCAATCAAAAATTCCAAATTTGCTCCTCATTAACTTAATTAGCAGATTCAAACTCGCAAATTAAGGTAATTAATCCAATATATAACTGATTCTCTCGCTTCAACATGAAGTGGTTAATTGGCTAGATTAATCGCCTAGCTCAGCAAGATTTACAAGGGTCAATTTTACGGGATATTAGCGCTAATCACTAGCCAAATAGCGCTGGATGGCTCAATCAATGACGAGATATTTCTATGGACGGTTAGTTTTTGTGCGGAAAACAGATAATAGTCAAAGGCTCAAGTCAGATTTACATGCACCCAACTGATTTTCAGCCGAGTGTCAGTGATTCTTTTGGTCATTTCCTGCATGTGCAACGATTCCTCATCCATTTTGCAAGATCTGTGAATTCTTACCATCAAAAACTCGGCAGAATGCTCGATAAAAAGCTAAACTTTAAATAAGGTCGGCGAAACTTTAAATAGCGACGCAGGGACTCTTGAGCGAGAAATAGAAAAAACGTTTCGCTTTTGGAAACTTTCCTCAAGTGATGCTGCCAAAGGTATTAGGTTAACCTGCTTTTAGTGGTTTTCAACCTAAAAGCATTGAAGCCCAAGAGACTAATATATTGAGACCTAAGTGACTAATATATTGAGCTCTACGAGACTAATATATTGAAAACTAAGCAGTTTAGATTAGCTTTAGTTTTGGTTGATTTATAAATTTGACTAACCGCTGCAGGGTTGAATAACCCGGGCGACTATAGAAAGAGGATAAAACAGCGCGTTAAGATTAACAAAAACAACAATAGACTATCGGCAACGCTTAATGATTGTTTCACCAATTTGAACGTTTTGGAGAGCAGCAATGAGTATTTTCAATCAATACCAACAGAGATTTGAAAGCCAGCGGGAAGAAGAGTACAGCTTGCAAGAGTATCTTCAACTCTGCAAAGAAGAACCTAAAGCCTATGCCAATGCAGCAGAACGCATGCTATCCGCAATAGGCGAACCAGAACTAGTTGACACCTCCAAAGACCCACGCTTAAGTCGATTATTTTTCAACAAAGTCATCCAACGTTATCCCGCTTTTGATGCTTTCTATGGAATGGAAGAAGCCATCGAGCAAATAGTGTCCTATTTTAAGCATGCGGCACAAGGCCTAGAGGAAAACAAACAAATCTTATATTTGCTAGGGCCCGTCGGCGGCGGCAAATCATCACTTGCTGAAAAACTTAAAAGTCTAATGCAAAGAGAGCCTATTTACGCAATAAAAGGCTCGCCGGTATTTGAGTCACCTTTAGGCCTATTCGACCCCGAAGAGGACGGCGAAACTCTAAAAGAACAGTACGGGATTCCACAACGTTATCTCAATTCAACCATGTCACCGTGGGCGGTAAAAAGACTCAACGAGTATAGCGGTGACCTTACTCAGTTCCGAGTTGTTAAAATTAACCCGTCTATCTTAAACCGAATTGGCATTGCCAAGACAGAGCCGGGCGATGAAAACAATCAAGACATATCTGCGTTAGTCGGTAAAGTTGATATAAGGAAGCTTGAAGAGTTTGCCCAAAACGACCCCGATGCTTATAGTTACGACGGTTCACTTTGTCGCGCCAATCAAGGAATCATGGAATTCGTTGAAATGTTTAAGGCGCCTATAAAAGTCTTGCACCCTTTGTTAACCGCAACCCAGGAAGGAAACTACAACGGAACGGAGGGTATGTCAGCAATGCCTTTTAGTGGAACCGTATTGGCTCATTCAAATGAGTCTGAATGGACAAGCTTTCGAAACAATAAAAACAATGAAGCCTTTCTTGACCGTGTCTATATTGTAAAGGTTCCTTACTGTTTGCGTTCCAGCGAGGAAATTAACATTTATCAAAAGCTGCTTGATAATAGTTCACTAAAGGATGCACCTTGCGCGCCTCACACCTTAAAAATGTTGTCTCAGTTTTCAGTGTTATCTCGTATTGTTGCGCCGGAAAACTCCAGCATTTATTCGAAAATGAAGGTTTATGATGGCCAAAGCCTCAAAGATCAAGATCCAAAAGCAAAGTCTTATCAGGAGTACAGAGACTACGCTGGCGTTGATGAAGGCATGGATGGGTTATCAACTCGGTTTGCCTTTAAGATTTTGTCTCGCGTTTTTAACTACGATCAAGTTGAAGTTGCGGCGAACCCTGTTCATCTATTATATGTCTTAGAAAAACAAATCGAAAAAGAGCAATTTCCTCAAGACACCGAAGACCGATATATGGAGTTTATCAAAGAGTTTCTGGTTCCAAATTATGTTGATTTTATTGGTAAAGAAATTCAAACGGCGTACCTTGAGTCTTACTCCGAATATGGCCAGAATATTTTTGACCGTTACGTAGTTTATGCCGATTACTGGATTCAAGATCAAGAATATAGGGATCCAGAAACCGGCGAAAACTTTGACCGTTCTTCACTCAACGATGAACTCGAAAAAATTGAAAAACCCGCGGGAATTTCCAATCCAAAAGATTTCAGAAATGAAGTAGTTAATTTTGTCCTTAGGGCTCGAGCTAATAATGATGGAAGCAATCCTTCCTGGATGAGTTATGAGAAACTGAGGACCGTTATTGAAAAGAAAATGTTTTCAAATACAGAAGATCTTTTACCGGTAATTTCATTTAATGCTAAGTCTTCAACTGACGATGCTCAGAAACACGATGATTTTGTGAGTAGAATGGTTGAAAAAGGTTATACCGAAAAGCAAGTTCGTCTTTTATGTGAATGGTATTTGAGAGTGAGAAAAGCGTCATAACGTGGGAGATTTTTGTGCAAATTATCGACCGAAGGTTAAATCAGAAAAACAAGAGTACGGTTAACCGACAACGCTTCATTCGACGATACCGGACTAAAATAAAAAAATCGATTACTGAAAGCATCAGTCGTCGTAGCGTTACCGATATAGACAAAGGTGAAGATGTTTCTATTCCCCGAAAAGATATCGGTGAGCCAACCTTTCGACAAGGTGATGGCGGGCGCAAAGAAAGGATTTACCCTGGAAATAAAGAGTATACCGCCGGTGACACAATAAAAAGACCGCCGCCACAGGCAGGTGGCGCAGGTAGGCGCGCAAGCGATCAGGGTGAAGGCGAGGATGAATTTAGTTTTCAAGTAACTAATGAAGAATACATGAATATCCTCTTTGAGGATTTAGAGTTGCCTAATCTAAAGAAGAACAAACTAAAAAAGCTGGTCAATTACAAAACGGTTCGCTCTGGTTTTAATACCGAAGGAACCCCCTCAAACATTGATATCATTCGTTCACTTAAAGGTTCTTTAGCAAGACGTTTTGCAATGCAGTCTCCGCTCAAGAAAAAACTCGCAGAAAAAGAAAAACAGCTCGTAAAAATCAGCAAAAAACTTGATGGCGATACTACAAAGAATATTGACGAGCTTATTGAAGAAAAAAAGGAACTAATCTCTGACATTGAAGTACTACAAAAACGTATCAAGAAAATACCCTATCTAGATAGTTTTGATTTACGCTATAAGAACTTTTCAAAGCTACCGCAACCAACAACCAACGCTGTCATGTTTTGTTTGATGGATGTATCCGGATCTATGGATCAACAAACCAAACAAATGGCGAAGCGCTTCTTTATACGGCTGTATCTTTTCCTAACGCGCACCCATAAGCATGTAGAGGTTGTGTTTATCAGACATCATACCCCAGCAACCGAAGCTGCTGAAGAGACCTGTTTTTATGCCAAGGAAACCGGTGG
>CAJQOL010000176.1 GCA_905479925.1 uncultured Kangiellaceae bacterium
AGATGAAGATAAAGCGAAGCAATTTTATTTGCTTGCAGCTAGGCACAATCTGCCGCAAGCCATTGCCAAACTCGTATTGCATTTAAATGATGCGGAAATGAAATTGTGGAAATCTGAAAATCTGAGGTCCGCAAAAAGTGATATCGCCAAACTAATCGAGTCCGGTGGAGAAGACGTTGAGCCAACGTCTAAATTAAAAAATCGTCACAGTGAGTTGGCCAGCCTTGAGACGAGCCTCAACCGGATAGAGCATTGGTTGGTGAATCATAAAAATCGTAATTTGGGTGTCCATGATCGATGCGGAGCAGGATGTGAGGCACAGGATCGTTTTAAACATCTAAAAAATACATCGCTTGATTTCGGTTACTCAACGGGAGGACGATATAGCGCCTGGAATAACCAATCCAACACGGGGCAATAACGTTTTTGCTAGTATAGAAAAAGAACTTACCTTATTAATTTTAGACTTTTACCCCTAAGCAGTAGAAGTCTAATTAGGGGTGGCATTAACCTTATCGTTCGGTTATCTTAATCCTAGGATTTGAGTCAATGTGGACTCATGCAAGAGCCAGTTGAGAATTGAGCTTAGTTCTCGAAACAATGAACTGCTTTTTGCACCTTACGAGTGGCCTTACTATGAATTTAGCAAAAGCAAAGAAACGAATCGCGAAAAAGATAAAGATGGGAAACCATGGCTTTCCTGAACTCTCGATTGAATATTTAAGCGTTGATGGAGAGCCGGCTAGGGAAGTCGTTTTATGCTTTGTCGTTGAAGAAGGCGCCGAATCCATGCAAGAGCGTCTACCGAGTAAAAATGATGCGCGCGAAAATGAAGTGATTCAATCCGCTATCGTTAAAATGATAGAACGAACTGGTGCTAATACCGTAACACTACTGCAATAGTGCCGTTTGTTTTTTCCTAGCTTTTGTAGTCGAGAATATCAGCGTTGGTCACTTCTATTTTCCCAAAGGTAAATATAGTATGAATAAAAAGTGGGTCAAGATAACCCACCGAGAATCCCAGGCTATTATCGCGGAAGGCCCCTTAGGTTGGGGAATTACACCCTTTGAAGGTAATTATTATATCGGTTCAAGGTATTTAAAAACCGCCGGCTTTAAAGCGAATTATAGGCCCGGTTTATGTCCCTATAAATTTTTATATGTTTGGCTTGACTTCGAAGCCCCCAATGACAGCAAGATTAAAAATTTGGGTTGGAAATATTGGTTGCCAAATCCGCTGTTGCCGTTTATTTGGTTTCGAGTTGCAATCCCCAAGTATCATCCTGAAATAACGGTGGTAGAATCAACCAATATTTCTTAAAAAGAAAAAAATAGAGTTTTACATTAAACGTTTTAGTCTTTAAAAGTGGCGGTCGTTTGTCGACTGCGGTCGACTGACAGAGAAAGTACATCAGGTCTCGAGTAGTGCCCCGCCGGATCAAAATTTTGTCGCTCGCGTCGAACAAAGGCATGGTCTATTTCAGCGACAAAAAGGCCTTCGGATTCAACTTGAGGTTCAACTAACCAGCTACCGTCGGGGTTGGCAATACAAGAGCCACCATTTGCCATAAACTCCTCGGGGCATTGTTTAGCCAAATCCTGTAGTTCGGGCATGGTACTTAGGATATCTTCGGGACGCATCAGTCCGCATACCGACATGACATAAGAGCGTCCTTCTTTGGCCATTACTGAAGTAAGGTCAAAAGTGTTCTTTAAGTTGCCGGGCCAAATAGCAACATGCAAATCTTCACCCTGAGCATATAGAGAAGCTCTTGCGAGCGGCATCCAGTTTTCCCAGCAATTAAGTCCTCCAACGGTGAATGGAGGTATTGAATGGGTTACCAGACCATGGCCATCACCTGTAGACCAGCTTAGCCGCTCTTCGTAGGTGGGCATTAATTTGCGGTGAACAGACTGAATAATGCCTTGCTGGTCAATATACACCATGCTGCAATAAAGGCTGTGACCAGAACGGTCAGTCGGACGTTCTATAATACCTAAATAAACCGCTATTTCTTTTTGCTTTGCTACTTCACACAAATCGGATAAATCGCCGCGCTCAATCTGTACGGCTTGATGCGAGTACTCTGCTTGAATGGTCTTTTGGCGCTCATTGTTAAAAAGAGCGCCATTTGTTTTTTCAATCCAGAAAGGATAACCAGGAACTAACGCTTCACCAAAAGTGACTAAATGACAACCTTGTGCGGCAGCCTTTTCAACATAGGTGATCACTTTTTCGAGCGTTTTCTCCCGTTGAAACCAAATGGGAGCAATTTGCGCCATTGCAATCTTAATTTTCTGCGAGTTAGAGTCCATAGCCAATGTCCAATTTTGATTGAGCAAAAAAAGAAGAATCAGAGTACTCTGATTCTTCTTGGAACTCTATAGATTTATTGAGCTATTTAATCTCAATCGTATTTCTTGAAGGTTTCACTGTTTCATTTTTTTTTAAATGTACAGTTAATAAACCGTCTTCAAACTCCGCAGAAATACCATCATCGGTTACATTATCTGGCAGATTGAAGCTTCGTTCGAAATTGCCATAAAAGCGTTCCATGGTATGAAGTTTCTTATCTTCCTTTTCGAAATTTCGCTCTCCGCTGATGGATAAATACCCATCACTCGTGGTAACTTTTATATCCTCTTTATTTACCTCCGGCAGCTCCGCTTTTATCAAGTACTCACTAGCATCTTCAGTAACATCTACAAGGGGGCGCCAAGTCGAATCTAGTTGTTTCATTTTTTGGTCGCTTAAGCGGTTTGTCGATGGATCAAAGTAGTGGTCAAATTCTTTAAATGGATTCCAACGTATTAGGCTCATAATCGATTCTCCCATTAGTTTGTAATATTTTCATACTGCTAACATGGTGTGGTAACGCTCTGGTTATCACATGATTAATATAGCGTACATGGGGGATCTGAGTTTTGACTTAAGTCAAATTTTGAGTCTCGTGTTGGCATGCCTTATGCTAAAGCCTGCAGGGGTTATTTCTCTTTTAAAGTTCGCTGTAACCTTTTGAAATAGAAGCTCTCTATTAATAACTGCAGTTACAATTTAATTTAAAGATTAGTTAGAAATGAGCTAACTAACCGTTGACGGATAACCATGAAAAAGCGTAGTTTCAGATCAAATTCTCTAGTAAAAATAAGGTTGCTGACGGCTTTCGCCGGCTTTTTAGGCTATGGAGCATGGGCCACTTTAGTCAATATGGAACACGGGGCTGCTGTTAGTATAAAAGCTGGCTTTGTGCAGGGGGGTATCAGTTTTATACTAACCTTTGCTGTAAATTTTATGATTGAGTGGCTTTATCGTATCTTCGCTAATTTTCGCTATCGTGGTATCCTTTCTGTTTTGTTTGCGAGTCTAAGTTTAATTGCTATATCATTTACTATTAACTACATCGCGACTACACCAAATATTCTATTAACAATATTACCGGGCGGCATACTTGGTAGTTTCTATGTATATTCATATTTGCATTACAATGTGAAGAAAAATCTCGTGACTAATTAGTGGTAACGCCTAGTTATATATTACTTACTAACTGACTGACTGGTTATATTATTTGCTGATTAGTGTTTAATTATTTATTGACTAGTGATTAATTATTTATTGACAAGTGTTTAATTATTTATCGATTAATTACCCTTTTTAATCATCGAGCTGATCGGTTTTTGCCGCGCAAATAAAGTCATTTTGATGGAGTCCTTTAATACTGTGTGACCACCATGTGACAGTGACCTTTCCCCATTCAGTCAATAGGGCAGGGTGATGCCCTTGTTGTTCGGCCATCTCTCCGACTTTGTTTGTAAATGCCAAGGCTTTTTTAAAATTAGTAAATTTGAATTCACGCTCTAACTGCATTACACCATCTCGTACCACCGAAGACCAATCTGGAATAAGCTTTATTAATTCAGCAAGCTCACTTTGCTCGATTTGTGGTGCGTTGGCGTGACAAGCTTGACACTGTTGTTGGTTTAATTGAGACATAATATTTCCTTGTTCCTTTATCTAGTATATCTATCTAGTAAATCTATCTAACAAATTTATCTTAACAATCGTCATTGTTTAGCAGGCGGCGCCTTCATTTGGGTCATAGTTTGAAGCTTTCATACCCATAAATCGCGCCCTTTCAATCAGCTGTTTTAGATTGATGGTCGTTAACTGCTGTAAATCAGCCAGTTGTTCGATTATAAAATAATTTTTCTGTAATTGATCGATTCGGTAGTGCGTTCTAAATACATCAATAACGTCCAAAGGTGTTCGCACTGGCTTATCACTTTCCAAACTATAACAACTTTCTTGGGTGGATGATAAAATTCCTCCACCATAAATCTTAAGCGTATTAGCCTCACGAACCAAACCGAATTCGATGGTAAACCAATAGAGCCGTGCCAGCATTGCTCTATCTTTATTACTAGCGGCTAAACCCAATTGGCCGTAGTGCTGCGAAAAATCAGCATAGTTTTGATTGGTTAACAACGGGCAGTGACCAAAAAGCTCATGAAAAATATCGGGCTCGCGAATGTAGTCAAGCTCTTCGCGACGCCGAATAAATGTGGCCGCTGGAAACTTTCTATTGGCCAATAGTTCGAAAAAGCGTTCAAAGCCTATAAGCGCTGGTACTCTCTCCACCTGCCACCCGGTCAGTTTTCTTAACCTATTATTAATATCAGGCAATTGTGGTATAGCGTTTTTACTCATATTTAAAACGTTTAAACCGTGCAAAAACTCCTTGCAAGCTCGCTTTTGTATGATCTGTGTTTGGCGTTCATACAATATTTTCCAGGTACCATTTTCCTCTTCCGAGTAGTCTATGTAACCAGCATCGTTTGCAGTCTTCGATATGTATTTAGGTTGAGACGTTATGACTGGGCTGGTATTCGATTTCATCGTTGTTACTCTTGCTCTTGGTGTTAATTATCATAAAAATCTATAGTAACCTTTCGACTGAAAGCGTTACAGATTCAGAAAAAGTTAATATTTTGCAGTAC